>NZ_KI912107.1:5415979-5715979 GCF_000517085.1 Saccharicrinis fermentans DSM 9555 = JCM 21142
GGAACTTTATTTCCTGTTCTGACTTCCTGTCCACCGATGTACATTGGAATATCTACTTCGGTTTGTTTGTATGCTTTCAATTGTGCTTGAAGCGCTTCTCTTTCGGGTGTTCCCGGAGCGTAGCTTAATACCGGCTCATTTTCGGCAAGGGGTACATTAAATATTCCTTTAGGCATAACTTAAAAATTATCGTGATTAAAATTCGTTCAAAAAGGAGGGGCTTGCAATACCCAGCTTCTTCTCTCGTACAAATTTACAATAGGAAGTCTGTGATTTTAATGAATAAAGTCAGTGTTTGAATATCAGCCATATGATAATAGTCACAATTATTCTTGTAAGAGCTAAAATGTATTATCTCTGCCTGTATTTATTTTAAGTCAGGTATAGAATGTTCTTGGTTCGATAGGTTTGTTTGTGTATCTATTCTCTGTTATTCATGGAGTTTACTTGACTAACTCCAATTAATCTATCGTAGTAGTCGCTCATGCCCCGGTAGTAAACCAATACCAGGTAGTCATTTTCTGTTTCGCTGTGTGAGCCCTCGAAGAGGCTGACGGTAGCTTTACGAAGACTATTGGGTTTAAAGGCAATTTGGTAATTGTAAAAACCTTGTTTTAGTAGGAGGGTTGCTTCGTACTGTCTGCGTTGAAAATTATATTGCATTTTTGAGTGGTCGTTCAATAACCAATCGGTGAGCCCACCTAGTATATGAACGTCACCTCCGGCCATGGGGTCACTGGGCAAGGAGAAGTGAACAAATACATATTCTGCCTCCCGTTCATTATCATCCTTCTCTTGGACTTCGATGACGTATCTGCCGTTAAAATCATTATTGAAATAATAGGATTTTCCGGCTATGGATTGATCAGGGAAAAGGTCAACATGCGTATAAGGTTCGTGGTATGATACCTCCCTGACCTTTGTGCTCTGAAAACGCAGACTACGGATATCTAACCATCTAAATTCGTTTCCACCTTCAAACATAATTTCCCGATTGTAATTGTAATCCAGTTCATTGTGCTTGATAAATTGAGGTTGAAGATTAGTGATGGCATTATCCGTTCTGCCATTTTGAAAAATATGAACTTTCACTTCTTCCATGGGGTTTACAAGGTCAAAGTTAGAATGTTCAATTACCAAAGCAATTTCTTGCTGTGCTTTACGTAGATTTGCATTCATGGTATATTTTACTGTGGGAGATACTTTAACAGCTTGTTCTGTGACCATAAATCGTTGCGTCAGTACCACGTTCTCCGGATTGCCATCTGCATAAACTTTTATGATGTAATTTCCTGATAGTAAGATATCAATATTATCGTTGGGTAGTATAACACTATAATGGACATACTCAACAGAAGTGTTAAATGAATAGGCATAATCAAGAATTGGGTTTTCATTAAAACCATTCACATATTCGGTGTCCATTAGCTGTGATGGTTCCCAGTTTTCATTACAATGTATCAATGTGTAATAAAAATCTTTGGTTTCCACGTCTAAATCGTCAAAAGATAAAATGATCTGGTGATCCCCGTTTAATCCTATGATAGGATAAGATAATGCCCAGCCATACTTATGACACTGTACCGTTTTTATTTTATGTTGGTATATTTTATTGGTGAGCGTTTGTGCCGACATACCCAATACCGAGATAAATAGAGCGAAAGACAGTAGTAGACGTTGATATGTATTGTTTTGTTGATTCATTTTGATGTTTTGTACAATGATTAATATGGGCTAAAATACTATTTATAACATAAAAAGACAGTGTCTTGACAAGTCATTTTTAAGGCCAGATGATGAGCTAGAACTTCGTGATATATTATTCAGTGCATTTTCCGGATTAAATAGTGTAACTCCGTTGAGAAATGTGCGTAAAGCTTTAAAACCGATTCATAAATTTTTGATTTACATATTGTATAATTGTATAACGCAAAAGAAGCCAATCTGCTACGTTGAAACGATGGTTTGAAAATTATTTAACGAATTTTTTCTTTATTAGTTAGGATTATAGGATTGTCAAGTTATAAATTATTGTATTTTTGCATCGAAATTTTTTTAAAACTTTTTATCAAACATGTCAGACGTAATCAAAATAAAAAAAGGTCTTGATATTCGGCTGCAGGGTAAAGCGGAAAAAGTATTTGGTACTGCCGAGTTACCAGAGCTTTTTGCTATCAAACCGGGTGATTTTCCTGGGTTGGTTCCGAAGCTAGCTGTTAAGCCGGGTGATAAAGTTAAGGCCGGTTCGGTTTTGTTTTTCGACAAATACCGTACCGATGTTAAGTTTGTTTCTCCGGTCAGTGGCGAAGTACAGGTGGTTAACCGTGGTGAGCGTAGAAGAATATTAGAGGTTGTGGTTAAAAGTGATAACCAAAACGAAGCAGAGGGTTTTGGGGCTGTTGATCCAAAGCAAGTGTCAAAACAAGAGGCGTTAGAAAAGATTTTGGCTTCAGGTATGTGGCCTTTCTTTCGTCAGCGCCCTTACAATGTAGTTGCTAATCCGGCTGATTCGCCCAAAGCAATATTTATTTCAGCGTTTGATTCTTCTCCTTTAGCTCCTGATTATGATTTTATTGTAACAGGGCAAGAAAAAGAATTCCAGGCTGGTATAGATGTGCTGAATAAACTAACACAAGGCGGTGTGCATATTGGCATTAATAATGAAACAGCGTCAAAAGCTTTTGTTTCTGTTAATGGAGCCACTACGCACTCCTTTTTAGGTCCACACCCGGCAGGTAATGTAGGTGTGCAAATTCACCATGTGTCGCCCATCAACAAGGGGGATATATATTGGACGATCCAGCCTCAGGAGGTGATTTCTTTGGGTAAATTATTTTTAGCAGGAGTTTATGATGCATCGAGGATTATAGCGTTGACAGGTTCTGAATTGAAGACCCGTAATTACGTAAAGACAAAGGTAGGTGCTAATATTGCTGCATATGTATCCAATGTTGAAGAAGGTAAACTTAGATATATCAGTGGTAACGTGCTTACTGGTGATAAGATTTCTAAGGATGGGTATTTGGGAAGCTATCATTCTCAAATCACAGTGATACCCGAAGGAGATGAATCTGAATTTATGGGTTGGGCTGCGCCTCGCTTTGGAAAGTTCAGTATCTCTAAATCTTATTTTTCGTGGTTGTGTGCTAAAAAAGAGTACAAACTGGATGCTAACCTGAATGGAGGCCCTCGTGCTATTATTGTTTCAGGACAGTATGATAAGGTATTACCTATGGATATCCTACCAGAACATTTAATCAAGGCTATTCTTACTGAGGATATCGATAAAATGGAGCAGTTGGGAATTTATGAAGTGGTAGAAGAAGACATGGCTCTTTGTGAGTTTGTGTGTACTTCGAAACTTGAAATTCAAAGTATACTTCGAAAGGGTATAGATACGATGATTGCTGAGATGAGCTAATCCGTTTAATCAATTTGTAAAAATTAAAATCATAATAAATTGAAAGCATTAAGACAATATTTGGATAAAATCAAGCCCAACTTTGAAAAAGGGGGGAAGTTTGAAAAATTGCACTCTTCATTTGATGCTTTTGAGACCTTACTTTTTGTTCCGAAAACAACATCAAAAAATGGTGTACACATCCATGATGCTATTGATTCTAAAAGAACAATGGCAGTGGTGGTTTTGGCATTGATACCTGCTTTGCTGTTTGGTATTTGGAATACAGGATATCAACATTTTTTAGCTACAGGTCAGGCGATTGACTTTTGGCCAATGGTAGGATATGGTGCTTTGAAAGTACTCCCTATAGTTGTGGTATCTTATGTGGTAGGTCTTGGCATTGAGTTTATGTTTGCTCAGTTACGAGGACACGAAGTGGCAGAGGGATTTTTGGTTTCGGGGATGCTGATACCTTTGGTGTTGCCAGCTGATGTTCCTTTGTGGATGGTAGCCGTGGCTACTGCTTTCTCGGTTATAATAGGTAAAGAGGTTTTTGGTGGTACAGGTATGAATATTTGGAACCCGGCTTTGATCGCTAGGGCGTTTTTATTCTTTGCTTATCCTTCTAAAATGTCGGGTGATCTTATATGGGTTTCTGGTATGTCTAGCGGTGAAGGTATCGTGGATGGCTACTCTGGAGCAACGGCCCTGGGTAATGCAGCCATTGGAAAAATGGACTTGTTTGCCGATGGCAAAGCATTTGACCTTTGGAATAGTTTTATAGGAACCATTCCTGGTTCCATAGGAGAAACAAGTACCTTGGCTATCTTGATAGGCGCAATTGTTCTTTTAGCTACAGGAATAGGTAGTTGGAAAATCATGCTCAGTGTTTTTGCTGGAGGGTTTTTAATGGCTTTAGGATTTAATGCCATTGGTGCAAACGAATTAATGTCGGTAGATCCCTTGCAACAGCTTTGTTTAGGAGGTTTTGCTTTTGGTGCCGTGTTTATGGCTACAGATCCGGTTTCCGGTGCACGTACAGAAAAAGGAAAGTTTATATATGGTTTCTTGGTGGGTGTTTTTGCCATCATGATTCGTGTATTTAATCCCGCTTACCCTGAAGGTGTAATGTTAGCTATTTTATTGATGAACACTTTTGCTCCATTGATTGATCATTTAATTGTTCAACAAAATATTAAACGTCGTTTAAAACGAGTAAAAGTAAACGCTTAATAAACTATAAAAATGGACAAACAAGGAAATTTATATACATTTCTGTACGCATCTATCATGGTAATTGTGGTGGCAGCGGTTTTGGCCTTTGTTTCGGAGTCATTAAAACCGGTGCAAAACAAAAACGTTGAAATAGCTAAGAAAATCGACTTGCTTAGGTCGGTTGGAATAAGCAGTGATGCGAGTACAGCAGAAGAATTATTTGAAAAGCATATTGGTGATAATACCAAAGTAATCAACATGAGCGGTAGCGAAGTTGAGGGAAATGCTTTTACCATTGATATGGCCAAAGAGCTTCGTAAAGAACCTAAAGATCGTAACTACCCGCTTTATATTTGTAAGCTGGATAACGGAGATGAGAAAATTATTATTCCACTTCGTGGTGTTGGATTATGGGGACCTATTTGGGGTTATATCTCTTTGAATGCGGATAAAAAAACAGTGTATGGTGCTACCTTTGATCACAAAGGAGAAACACCGGGCTTGGGTGCAGAAATCTCTAAAGAGTTTTTTCAAACACCATTTAAAGGGAAAACGATCTTTGATGACGCAGGGGTTTTTACCTCTATTGCTGTTTTAAAAGGTGGTGTTTCTGATGGTAATCCGCATGCTGTTGATGCCATCTCCGGAGGTACTATTACCAGTAATGGGGTTACTGATATGTTAAAAGAGTGCCTTCAAGGGTACGAAAAGTATTTAAAAAATTAAACGGTTAAAAAATGAGCGACAAAGAACCTTTGTTTTCAGCTAAAAACCGAAAACTTATAACAAACCCGCTGAATGCGCAAAACCCTATTACCATACAGGTTTTAGGTATTTGTTCGGCATTGGCGGTGACGGCTAAATTAGAGCCGGCTATTGTAATGTCTATTTCGGTAATGTTCGTGTTGGTTTTTGCCAATGTGATTATATCATTGCTTCGTAACACTATTCCAGCTCGTATTCGTATTATCGTTCAGTTGGTGATTGTGGCAGCATTGGTAATTCTGGTTGACCAGATACTGAAAGCCTATGCATATGAAGTAAGTAAGCAGTTGTCCGTATTTGTGGGATTGATTATTACCAACTGTATTATCATGGGACGCCTAGAGGCATTTGCTTTGGGTAATAAACCTTGGCAATCCGCGTTAGACGGTGTGGGTAATGCAGCTGGTTATGGTGTCATACTTATTATTGTGGCTTTCTTCCGTGAATTGTTCGGATCTGGTACCTTAACATTGCCTGGGTTAGGAACACTGCATATTATTCCTCAAGCCTTCTATGATATGGGTTATGTGAATAATGGTTTCATGATTTTGCCTCCGATGGCCTTGGTAACCGTGGGAATCATTATCTGGGTGCAACGTTCTCGTAACAAGGATTTGGTAGAAGATTAATGGTTAACAGGAAAAATTGATTTCAATGGAAAATATAATTAATACATTCATCAAGTCTATTTTTATCGATAACATGGTGTTTGCTTACTTCTTGGGTATGTGTTCATACTTGGCGGTATCAAAGACTGTTAAGACGTCGTTTGGACTTGGGTTGGCAGTTGTGTTTGTGCTTTTTATTACAGTGCCTGCCGATTACCTTTTAAATAAATATGTACTCGAAGAAGGTGCCTTATCGTGGCTGGGCGAAGGATTTGCAGAAGTAGACCTTAGCTTTTTGAGCTTTATCATGTTTATTGCTGTCATCGCCTCTATGGTGCAATTGGTGGAGATGATTGTTGAAAAGTTTGCGCCTGCTTTGTACAGTTCTCTGGGTATATTCCTACCGCTGATAGCTGTAAACTGTGCTATTCTTGGAGGATCTTTATTTATGCAAGAGCGTCAATATGCTACATTGGCCGAGGCTACTTCATTTGGATTAGGTTCCGGAATTGGTTGGCTATTGGCAATTGTAGGTATTGCAGCTATTCGCGAAAAATTAAAATACTCTGATGTTCCTGCTCCTTTACGTGGCTTAGGTATTACGTTTATCGTTACCGGATTAATGGGTATCGCGTTTATGAGCTTTATGGGAATTCAACTCTAGCCGGTAGTACCGGAGCAAGTAACTCAAGTGTTTACGCTTGAAAATCTTGTTTAAAAAAAGAAAAATGGAAATAAATATGATATTTTTAGCTAGTCAGGGTACAGTAATAGCTACCAGTGTGGTAGTCTTCTTGCTGGTTATCCTACTGTTGGTGTCCATCCTTTTGTACGTAAAACAAAAGTTAACGCCGGCAGGAACCGTAACTATCGACATTAATAATGGAGAGAAAGCCTTAGAGGTGGCTCCGGGTCAAACATTACTGTCTGCTTTAGGAAGTAACAAAATTTTTCTTCCATCTGCTTGTGGTGGTGGTGGTACTTGTGCCATGTGTCGTTGTCAGGTCAACGATGGTGCAGGATCTATCTTACCTACTGAAACAGGTTATTTTACCCGTAAAGAGCAGGCCAATCACTGGCGTTTGGCTTGTCAGGTGAAAGTGAAAGAGGATATTAAGATGGAAATACCGCAAGAAATTCTTGGTATTAAAAAATGGGAGTGTACCGTTGTATCTAATGATAATGTCGCCACCTTTATCAAGGAGTTTGTGGTGAAATTACCCGAAGGTGAAAATCTTGACTTTAGATCGGGAGGATATATTCAAATTGACGTTCCTAAAATCACCGTTGATTTTAAGGATATGGAGATTGGGGAGAAATACCGTGAAGAATATGAGAAGTTTGGTATGTTTGACCTTAAAATGGTGAACCCAGAACCTACTTATAGGGCTTATTCTATGGCTAACCACCCCGCAGAAGGGAATATTGTAATGTTGAATATCCGTATTGCTACTCCTCCTTGGGATAGAGTGAATAATGGTTTTATGAAAGTAAATCCAGGAATTTGTTCTTCGTTTATCTTCTCTCGTAAACCTGGAGATAAAGTGAACATATCAGGACCTTATGGAGAATTCTTTATCAAAGATACGGATCGTGAAATGATGTTTATTGGAGGGGGTGCCGGTATGGCTCCTATGCGTTCGCATATCTTCCATTTGTTTCACACCTTGAAAACCGGCCGTAAAGCTACTTTCTGGTATGGGGCTCGTTCTAAAAAGGAAATATTCTACCAGGATCAGTTTGAAGCTATCGAGAAACAGTTTCCTAACTTTAAGTTTACGATTGCTTTAAGTGAGCCTCTACCTGAAGATAATTGGGAAGGCGCCACTGGCTTTATCCATCAAGTGATTAATGATGAGTACTTAAGTAAACATGAAGAACCGGAAGATATTGAATATTACTTATGTGGACCACCTATGATGAATGATGCAGTAAATAAAATGCTTTATGATCTGGGTGTGCCTGATGAAATGATTGCTTACGATGATTTTGGATCGTAACTTTCTAGTGGCAGTAAATGATCTAAGACCTATGGTCTTACTTAATAAAAAAAGACTCCTTCGGGGGTCTTTTTTCGTTTATTGTGTATTCCTTATTTTAATATTATTTCTACCTTCGAAACATCAATTGTTGTTGCAGTGCAGTGTTTCATGATGTAATTATTTGTTTTCTAATTTTCATATTTACCATTTTTTATGTCCAAAAAACGATTTATCCGTAATTTGTTATTTATCGCTGGCGGTGTAGTGCTTTTGTTGATAGTTTTGGCCGAAATTTTTAAAGATGATATGGTTAAACTGGCTATTCAAAAGGGAGCCAAAACCTTTGATGTGCCCCTTGATGTTGGAGAAGTGGATTTTAGTTTGCTTTACCGTTTTCCTTTGGCTACCATTGAATTTAATGACCTGGTGATGTTAGCCCATGGAGTAAAGGATTCCTTGGCAACAAACTCGGATACTACTGCTTTTATTTCTAAGCTTTATGCATCAGTTGACCTCATAGAGCTGATGAAAGGAAATATTTTGGTTAAAAAAGTGAAAATTGAAAATATGAAAGCTTGTTACTTGGTCGATAGTTTGGGGAAAAGTAATTTTGATTTTTTAATGAACGAGACGGGCGGTGGTGATACGGTGGTGAACATAGAGGATACTTCTAAGGTGCAAGGTGTTTATACCTTGGATAAACTGACCTTGGAAAATATAGAACTACAATATGTAGACGCATTAATGCGTGCTTCGGCAAGCGTTCATATTGCCGAATTGGAAATGAAAGGAGAGGTAGAGTCTCTTGGATTTAAAGCGGCTACCCATGGAGAAGTATTTGTTAGGGAACTATGCTATGCCGATTATAATTGTAAAGGCTTAGCAAATACCAAACTTAATTTTTCGGTGACAGCCTTGAACGATTCAGTTGGTATATCAGATCTCACATTGAATACAGGTGATGCCGAGCTTAGTTTGACAGGTAATGTTATTAATAAGGATAGTGCATTGTTGGATATTTCATTCAATGGTTCAGATATCGATATTGCCAAAAACTTGTCTATTTTGCCATCGCATATGATGGAGGAGCTCAATATAACTGGGGCGGCAGGGATGTTACATTTTAATGGAAACGCGCATGGTTTTCTTACGTCGTATACCATGCCGCAAGTTGAGATGGATGTTCGTTTGACTGATGGCTTTGTGCAGTATGATACTTATCCAAGTGTCCGTCACATTCAAATGGAGGCTAATTTTTCCAATGGTTATGTCGCAAAAATGGAATCCTCGCTTGTAAATCTGAAGCGTTTTCATGCTGAAACAGAAAAAAGTAGTATTGATTTATCGGCTAAGATCATGCATCCTCTTAAACCGCAATATGATATTGCGGGTAGTGTCGCTATTGATTTGGGCGAGTGGAAATCAATGATGCCGGACTCTTTGGTAAAGAGTGTCAGTGGACGCCTTAAAGCAAGTGTGTCTACAGCGGGCGTATTGCCTGATTCTATAACGGATGACTTTAGTGAATACTTTTTGCAGAGAACTCGTTTTAATCTTCAATTGGATCAGGTGGGCTTACAAATGGATTCTATACCTCAAATTATTGGTTTGGGCGGAACCTTGATCTATAGTCCGAAAAATTTAACATTAAGTGCATTTAGGATGCAAGTGCCCGACTATCATGTCCATATAACAAATGGGTATTTTAGAGGCTCTTGGCTCGGCAAAATCAGTGATTATGAAAATATGTCATTGCAGATGGATAGTCTTTTGTTGGCGACTTCATATTCTTCTTTTTCGGCGTCCGGACAGGTGGAAGGGTTGAAGACGATTAAATATGACCTAAGCAGCGATCTGTCGCTGAATCTCTCAGAAGTATATGAGATGATGCCGGATTCTATGGCTCATAGCATGTCGGGAGCGATTGATGCAAGTCTGTGTTCTGCGGGTATTTTTGCTATGGATTCAATGGTGGAGGAATCTATGCGTTTGTTTTTTGAGAATAGTAAGCTGGGTATTCATATGAAAGATGTATCTATGGATATGCAGGATACTTTATTGAACGTTCAGAACTTGTCGGGGAGCGTGATTTATCATAGCGATAGTATATGGATGAATCGTGTATCAGGGAGTTATCTGGGGCTTGATTTTGGGGCTGATTCTACTACTGTTTCTCATGTTTATTCCGGTGCTGTTCAAAATAACAAAAAGGAGATAAGGGTTCATGGTAACTTTGAAGTGGGAGATATGGACTATGCGTGGATAGAGGCTTTTATGGGCGATACAGTACCGGAACCGGAAGAGTTAACGCAGGCAAAAATGCAAGCAGCATTAGAAGAAGAACCCTATGAGCAGCATTACACCATAAAAGCAAATGGGCATATGAAAGCCCGTAGCTTTAAATATGGTGATATCCTGCTTAAAAATATAGATGCCAAATTTTTGGCTGATTTGGAAAATAATTTTTTTGTGGCCGACAGTTTAGTGTGTGACGTGTTTGATGGACAGGTGAATGGAGCACTTCGTTATAGGATGGTAGATTTGCCTACGGATACGGTGTTGAGGGATGTTATGGATTTCAAAATCGATGCAGAAAATTTGGATGTTTCTAAAATGGTTAGTGGGTTGCAGGAATATATACAAGAGTATGATATTACAGGAGAGAATGTGAAAGGATTTCTTTCTTCAGATTTAGATGGTAGAATCGTAATGGAGAATTATATGCCTGTTTTTGATTCATTAATGATATCTGGAGATTTGACCCTCGATGAAGGAGCTTTGATTGGGGTAAAAGCGATTGCTGAATTGCAAGATTTACCTGGGATAGGAATAAAAAATTTGGATAACCTAAGGTTTAGAACATTATCCAGTAGTTTGTTTATTTACAGAAATAATATTTTCCTGCCTAAAACCGATATTTACTCTTCTTCTTTTGAGGCTTCTCTTTTGGGAATGTATAGTTTTAATGGGGACTATGATTTTCATATTAGAGCCATATTAAGTCAAATACTCTCTGGTAAGGTGTCAAAACCATCTAAAGAGGAACAAAAAGGAGGATTTGCTAGCGATGACAAAGGAAGATATTATGTGACTAGTTATTTGGATGGAAAAAGTAAAGCCTGGTTTGATAATAAGAGCGATAGGGAAAGGATGGATACTCGTATAAGAATGAATAAGAGAGGTTTGATGGTTTTATTTAAGCCTGTTTTGGTTCGTTATGAAACAGATGTTAAATAAAGGAAGGGTATGGATATGCGAAAAATTAAGTTGCTTTCTTTGCTTGTTTCTTTTATCTTACTTTTCTTTATAGTTTTTAAAATTGTAGGGTTATTGGGGTGGAATAAAGGGGCTGAACGGATGTCTTTGCTGCCCGAAGGTTTTCAATTGGATGGTGAAGGAGATATTATTTTCGGTTCCCCGGATGCCGGGTGTTCTGTTTATTTGTTTGCGAACTACCGATGTCAGTTCTGTTTGAGTTTTTTTAAGGAAGGATTGCCACAAATATTGGACGATTATGATGGAAAGGTGAAGGTGGTATTTAAACCCATTCTCTTTTCTCATACGCAAGAGGAAATGGATGCTTTACGGATGGCTGTATCTGTATTTAAATATGGAGATTATTTGCCATTTCATACCTTGTTATTGAGAGACCCTGATGTGATTTATGCTGATTCTTATAAAGATTATTTGATGGAAATCATGGGTTTAAATAGTGCCATTGCCAATAGTTACTTTGATGATGCTACTAAAAAATATATCGATGATAATAAAAAAATGTTTAAGGAGTTAAAGATAAAAGGTACACCTGGATTTGTGGTAGATAAACATGTAATAACAGGGTTCTCAAATATGAAATTATTGTTGGATAATAAATTTAAAAGTAAATGATGAAATGAGTCATGGGAATTATTTCGTACACAGAAGTATAATTACTTTTGGTGAGTTCCAGATGGCCATTGATAAATAAATTATAAGTATATGAAAAAAATGTTTTTATTGCCCATTGCTTTGGGGATGGTATTATCATTCATTACCTGGGGCTGTGAAGATGAAGAAGAAGATGCTTTTTGTGAAGCATTTACTTCCCCTGAATGCTCGGAATTAAGCTTTAATGCTTGTAGTGATGAGAATGGGGATTACTATGAGAATGGAGATGTAAAATATTACTGTTCTGAATATTATGAGGATGGTGATGAGGATGAGTGTGATGGTGCAGCGGATCAGCTTATTTTAGATTCAGGATGCGTAAGTTCTTCAGAAAGTAGTGCTTCCTTGAAGTCTGCTACGCTGTCTTATAAGTCATTCGTATTGAGTGCTATGGCAGAGGTGAGAACACAGGCTAAGTTTGCAGCAGGCTGTAACTAAGCCGAAAAATACATGTGGAAATTTATGAGAATTGAGGGTGCTCTCTTAATTCTCATACCTTTTTTTTATGCTTTTGTAATTTTTATTTGTTGAATTATTCATCAGCTTTCTATCATATACGAAGAAAATTTGATCTGATCTTAAGCAAGATACCTCTTCGTGCTTTGCTTTAATACCATAATTGGGCAATGTGTTTATGTTCTTTGGGGATTTGGTGGATTGGATTTTCCATCAAATTTAATTCTTTTATCAATTTATTTTCTGTCAGGTGAAAAGGAAAGGACGTAAGCTGGTTATTTTTAAGATATATGTTTTGAATGTTAGGTGCATTTAATAAATGTTCACAACCTCCAACTAATTGATTGTTGGTAAAATCAATGGTATAAAGAGAAGGATAGTGGCGAATTGCTTCGGGTACATTTTTAAAATAATTGTCACCTAAATATAGTTTCTCTAATACAGGTAAATTCGTCATTGATGTGGGGAGTGCGTTTAATTGATTCATGCGCATATCAATGCATCTTAAATTTTTTAGCGCAGAAATATCCTTTGGGATGGATTGAATCTCATTATCTTGCATGTCCAGAAACTCCAGGTGTCTCAATTTAAAAATGGCTTTGGGCCACTCGCCCTTCAACCCAAATTTTGAGATGCTTAAATGGCTTACTTGCCCCTGATCGTTTAGTTGATAACCTCTTAAAAACCAAGTTACTTTTTTTACCTCTTTTAGTTTTCTAGGTAATTGTTCTCTTAGTTCTTCAATAATCTGCGAATCTTCCATTTCTCAATAAAACGTTTCTGCATTTATTTTATTCCGTCTGATCGTATACCTAGGTATCTTGCGTATGGGTCGGACGATTGTTTTTTAAGCAATACGTACAATAGGAATAATTGTTTTAAATTAAATGAGCTGAATTGGAAAATATCTTACCAAACGTAGTCGTAATGCTTCATGTTTGTTGCAGGACTCCGTATTTGTGTATAATTTATTCGTTTTGATAATAAGAGATGAAAAAATCCGTTATGATCAAATAGATAAATACAACACACAATTAAATGGCAGCAACAGACAAATTTTCAGGTGTTTTGGGGCGAACAAATGCGGCTCACCTTTTACGGCGGGCTACTTTTGGACTTACAGAGTCAGCTATTCAACAGTTTGCTTCACTCACAGTTGACCAAGCAATGGATCTGCTATTCTCAGATCCCGTACCGGCTGATTTGCCCATCGATTTAAAAACCAATCAAACGTGGTTAAATCCTAAAGCAGGGGATGCAAATAGCGAACAAAAAAAGCTAACTGATTACTTCATTATTTGGCACCTGGAGCGGATGCGTCAGTCAGAGGTAAATATTTCTGAACGTTTAACCTACTTCTATCATACGCACTTGCCGGTTCGTCGTAGCTTGGTAGAGTCGTCGGAAATGATTTATTATCAGAATGCACTGTTCCGACAATTTGCCAAGGGAAGTTTCAAAACACTGTTTAAGCATATTTGCATGGATAATGCCATGCTTATTTATTTGGATAATGGTACCAACGATGTAAGTAGTCCCAATGAGAATTTTGCACGCGAAATGTTAGAGCTTTATTCTATTGGGCGTGGGCCACAGATAGGATTGGGCGATTATACACATTTCACCGAAGATGATATCAAGGCTGCTACGCGTGTCTTGACAGGTTATCAGGTGGATTATTCATTTGCAAATGTCCATAGCGAAACCCAATTGCCTACGGGGGTAATACGGGAAGTGGATCGTGATGGTGTTTGGCTTGCCCATAGGCATGACGCAGGTGAAAAAATCTTTAGCCATCACTTTGGTAAGCGGGTGATTGCCCCCTCGGAACTCGTCAATGGTTTTGCGACCAGTGAGGCTGCCAAACAAGAGTTTGACGAGATGATTGAGATGATCTTTGAAAAAGATGAGACAGCACGCTTTATAACGCGTAAGTTATATCGTTTTTTTGTCTATTATCAAATTGATGACTATGTAGAAAATAACGTGATTATTCCGTTGGCAGCCCAGTTTAAATCTTCGGGTTATGATATGTCTGTATTGGCGAGAGCGATGTTGAGTAGTCAACATTTTTATGATGTGGATGATGCAGAGTCATCAAATAATATCATGGGGTCTATTATTAAATCGCCTATTGACATGATATTGGGTACATTACGTTTGTTTCAAGTGGATGTACCAACGGATTTAGATACCCTGTACAATACTGTTTATATCAATGGTATTTTTAAGTTTATTGAGGAGCAAGGACTTGATTTTTATGAGCCTTTTGAAGTGGCAGGCTATCCTGCTTATCATCAATTTCCTATTTATAGCAGAAACTGGATCAGACCTCAAACCTTGGCTTATCGATATAAGTTGTCTGAATATTTTTTAAATGGTATCAACTCCAAAGGGAAAGATTTAGGCATTAAACTGGATGTGCTTTCTTGGGTGGAGAATGGAGGTGCGGTTTCTAATCCTGCCGATGCGAATATATTGGTTGATGCATTGTTGGAGTTGATGATCCCTTTTCCGGTGGCCTCTGAAAGACGCGATTTTTTTCTGACAACCGTCTTCCTTGATGGCTTGTATCCGGCAGCCTGGACCACTGAATGGAACAACTATCGTTCCGATCCAACTCAATATAAAGCCACCGTTGCATCTCGGATCTCAGTCCTGATCAATGCTATTATGCAGTCTCCTGAATATCAATTGTACTAAATCACTATGAAAAGAAGAAATTTTATACGAAACATAGGAGCAGCGGCAGCGGGTAGCTTTGCTTTGGGCGGAGTGCCGCTTAGGGCGATGAGGCCAGGTGCTGCTATAGCTCAAGCGGCATTGGATGGTAGTAATGATAATGTGTTAATATTTATTCAACTGCACGGAGGGAACGATGGATTAAATTCTTTGGTTCCTGTCAGTCAGTACAATGAGTACTATAATTTGAGGGCTAATATTGCTTTGCCTGATCATGGTCAGAGGAGTTATATCAATATTGATGATTCTATTCCTGAAAGTAAACAGGTGGGGTTACATCCGGATATGATTCACTTTAAACAATTGTATGACGAAGATAAGGCCGTGGTGATACAAAACGTTGGATATCCTGATATGAACGGTTCTCATTTTAGAGGGCGTGACCTGGTTTTTATGGGGCTGGATGGAACAGAAGATCAAGCTGATGTGAGTTCTGGATGGATGGGACGCTTCCTGAACCTTGAATATCCCAATTATCCGGATGCATATCCCAGTGAAAGCATGAGAGACCCTGTTGCCATTGAAATGGGGAGTTCCATGTCATTGGCTTTTCATAGGGAGCAAGGTATACCAGTGGGACTGAATGTACAGAGCCCGGAAGCTTTCTATGAACTGATAAATGGGGTAGGTGTAGACAATGCCACGTTGTATAAGCCTGAGGGATACGCGGGAGATGAATTGGAATACCTGTGGCAGTTTGAGGGCATGTCTAATGTGTATGCCGAACGGTTAAAACAGGTATATGACTATGGGTCTAACTCTACGGTGGAGTATCCTACGGAGTATCCGGCACCTACCCTTGCGCTGTATAAAAAAAATGCTTTGTCGGGACAGCTAAGGTTGATTGCTCGTTTATTAAAAGGTGGAATTAAAACCCGCATTTTTATGTGTCGTATGGGAGGTTTCGATACGCATGGTAATCAGGTGGATGAGAATGATGCAACGCTGGGTATCCATGCTTCCTTAATGTATCACCTATCATCTGCCATTAAGGCTTTTCAGGATGATCTGGCTAATTTGGGATTGGAAGATAAAGTGTTGACCATGACCTTTACAGAATTCGGGCGCCGGGTAAAATCCAATGATAGTTATGGTACAGACCATGGAACTTCCACTCCGGTTTTTGTTTTTGGTAAAGCAGTTAAAAGTCAAGTGGTGGGCGATAATCCGGATTTGAGCGATCTGGTTGGGGGTAATATGAAATATCAGGTGGATTATAGACAGGTGTATACATCGGTATTGCAAGATTGGTTTGGTGCAGGTAAAGAAGCTTTGGAGGCAGCCCGTTTTAGCGAATTTGTAGATAGTAGAATAGATATTTTTGGATTGGATATAGGAGTCAAAGAGCTGGAAGCAGGTAAGGTAAATGCCATTGCTTTTCCTATTCCGGCAACCGATACTCTTACCTTTCAGTTTAATATGCCGATGCCTGGAAATGCCGTTATAAAGCTCTTTGATGTGAATGGCAGAATGGTGTATCAAAAGCGTTTGAATTATTTATATTATGGTTCGCAGACCTTTGTGTTGCGTGTGAGTAGTCTTCCTGCGGGCCAATATGTATTTACAGTTGGTACCAACCAGTATACCGAAAGTGGAAAAGTTATTGTGAAAAGGTAGGTCAGAAATGAACCACAAAAAAGCCAAGCGCGAAATACCTGTTTTTTTGCACTTGGCTTTTTGTTTTTACGGTTGATTGCTTAAATAGAAAATCTATTACGAACTAAATTCATTCTTAGGAGATGAGGTTTCATCGCATCACTCGTGGTTAAAATTTATTTTGTCACTGGGTATTTTATAGAGTATAATGCGTTCATATCGTCCAACTATCATTGTTTTTCCAACAATAACCAGTCCACCATCATTGGCTTGAAAGAAACTGGCTATTTCTACGGGATTTGTATGGCCCAGATATAGGGTATGTTTCAGTTCGTAGTTGAGTGCGTCAAAAAAGTACAATGCCAATTGATTGCTGTTTGTTGTGGCGGCATAGATCAATATTTCTTGTTCGTTGATTGCTTCGCGTATGATTCTTACGTTCGATTTTGTTGATAATTCAGGATAGGCCTCGTCTTCTAATTGGCTTACGTTCTGAATGCCATCTATATCGATTGAGCTTTTCGTGGCCAGGGCTATTTCACCAACATTAAATTTAGATTTGGCGATGGCAAAGGTTCCATCATTATTCATAGCAAAAGCTCCAATACCACCTTGTTCTTGATATCCGTTTACCCTACCGCTGATTATTGGGGTGTTATGCTGAACGAAAAGTAAGGATAATGTATAATTAGAGAAGGCATTAATGCCATAGTAGTTTATGCCACTATAATTGAAAGAATGTATAAAAAAGGGAAAGGGAGCCCGTTGTTTTTTTAGATGTTGGAATATGTCATATGAAAAGTCTTTATTTGTGGGAGTGCTAAGCTGAAAGGATATATTTAAAGATGTGTCATACCCAGTGATCACAGTGTTGTATGCTATTCCGTCGTAGGATGCGATGATAAGAGAGTTGGTTTCTGGTGAATAATGAGCGGCAAGTGGATAGTTGACCTGCATGCTGCCAATCATTGTTATAGCTCCGCTTTCGGCGTTGATCTCCATCATTTGGGCGGTAAAAGAATGGTCGTCCATACAAACAAAGCGTATTTTCCCGTCAATATTCATTAATTCGGAGACTGGACTAATATAGGTGGGATCCACATTTGTTTCCCATACCATGTTTCCGTTTTTATCTGTTTTCATCACGTGAATGGTGGGGTAACTGGTATACTGAGAATCATTGATGGCAGATAGAATAAGGATACTACCATTGGTAGATTCAATGGCATCAACTGGGTAGTAGGACCTGCTTACATCCTTGTCGTCATATACCTTTACAAAATGGTAATCGGGGTTGATATCACTGTCTTTAATGTCGCAAGCTGTCGTTACAAGTACAAGTAAAGCAATGCTTATTATTGTTTTCATATACTCTAATTAATTACAAATTTTTAAGCCACTATTTCAGTGGAGCTATTAATATTTTTCTCTCTCGGGTCAAGACATATGTAATCTTGACTGTAAGGCGTTTTATTTTTTACAACGCTATAAATTGTTCTCAACATTTTATTTGACACATTATTCATAATTAAATAATGAGGTTTGCCCTCTAACTTTTTCTTTTCGTAATACAGCCTATATTCTTTATTGTGCTTGACAGCAGACTTAGCACCCATATAAAGGAGAGCCTTTAATTTTCGATCTCCAAACGGGCTTATTTTTGCTTTGCCGACCATCTTTCCTGACGCATTGGGGAAAGGGCAAATCCCCACATATGAAGATGCCTTTCGAGCGGTGTCAATCACAAGAAAGTTCCCTGTTTTAATAATCAAATCCGTGGCTATAACAGGCCCTATTCCTTTTACGCTGACAACTAGTTCATAATTGTCGTTCAGTTCATTGTTTGCCGTTATTATAGCTTCTATTTCACTTTCTACTTCTTCTATCTCTTTGTTTAAATTGAATATAGCTTTATCTGCATATTTATGTGCACTTACGCTTTGTATGGGCACATTGGAACGACCGTGCTCTCCTGTTCTTAAAACCTTTCTTGCCTTCACTAATTGAGAACGCAGTGTATACAAACTTTTCAATTCAACTATCTCTTCTGAATCGTACTGCTTGTATTTTAACTTATCAAAGAATCGCTCTCCATATTCTCGTATTCTAGCGGCATCTATATCATCAGACTTTCCCTTTATCATACCTAGGCTATGCTTTATGGTATAACCCGGTATCAAGGCTATATCTATTCCTAACTGGTTGCATAAATAAACCAATAAGTCTCCATAGGAACCTGTATGCTCAACACACAATACGGCATCTTCTGATACGTTCTCTAAGAACTTTGATATGGCACTTAGTCTGTTCTTCACTTGTTTCTTCTTTTCTTTTCCATTCTTGTCAATAAAGTTTACATCAAACTTTTCCATTGATAAATCAATTCCATATACTTGCATAAACATTTTGTTTTATGCTCCGTATTGAGTGGCTAACATCGTGATAGTGGGTTCTGCCCTAAATACTCTCTGGCTTTTACTCAATAATCTGCTGTTCTTAATATGAAACTTAGATTCAATCTATCTGTTTAATAAAGTTAACGCAGCAGATGGAGCTTTTTAACCAATATAAGGGTATTATTTCTTATTCATTTCTAATAATATTTTACGTACCACAAACTAACGATATGTTTATCTTCTTCTTTTTTCTCTTTGTTGCTTAAAGTAGTTACACTCTACCTCAGATCGTTTGGTGATTTTACTAATGGGGAATATCACAGAAAGATTGATTTTTAAGGTATGTAGATTCAGGTCATCTTGCACATCATAAGAGCTGCCCACAAACAAATCATTTGCATAGCGATTTTTTTCATTGGTTACATTATTGATGTTGATATTGTATGAAGCACCAAGCATGAGTATGATCTGGTTTAAATCGTATGATATACCGGTGCCAAATCCTAATTTGAATTGGCTGGTAATATAACTATCACTATAGTCAGACTTTAAGGATGTGCGCTGCACGGTGGAAGAAGAACTACCGTTGATTCGAATGAAATTCGTATTAGCCGTTTTGTCGGCAGTATGCATCATCCCATAAGTAACGATGCCTTCTACATAAGGTTTGAAGTTCGCAGTGCCCACATAATATCGAATGGATAAAGGAATTTCAAAGTAACGGAGTTTCTGGGTATGATCTGTTTCTTTATTCAGAGTGGCACCCGTTTCTTCGTTCCAGCTTTGTTCACCATTGTAGGAGTATTGATAGGTGTTATATGAGGGAAGCAAACCTAGGTGCAAATTGCCGAAAGCAGGATAAAACATGGCAAAGCCGAATTGATGTCCCATATTACTGAGCGAACTGCTGTAATCTTTAGGAGCAATAGACGCAGTAGGACCTAAGTGATTCGTCACGCTAAAGGTATTTAATACCGATGGTTGCGTAAAATTAACGCCTCCGTAAAAGCCAACCAGCCATGTAGGTTTGTTTTTATCTCCTCTTGCTGCATAAGCAAAATGGAAAAAACCAACTGCCAGCGTCATGAGTAGCAAGTGTTTTTTCATTGTGTTGTGCGTATTCATATAGTCAAAAACGAAGAAGATCTTCACATAGTGTGTGATGATCAATAAAAAATATTTTTGCACTGTGAATTTTTTATTCGTGCCTAGATGTATTTATTCTTTGTATACAAAGAAGATTGCTTTACTTTTGCATTCGAATCATCATAAAATAATTTCATGAAACAGATCCTTATCAGCACCTTGGTGTTTCTAACCTTATCGTGCCAGCAGAAACAAAATGATTATGTAAAAATTGAAGGGTCTATTTTTGGAACCTATTATCATATCATATATCAAGCCAATCAAGAAAATGATACCTTGGATAAAGGAGTATTGCAAGTACTGAATGAAGTGAATGCATCTTTATCAACCTATGTAAAAACATCCACCATTAGTGTGTTTAATCAGAGTTCGAAGGGGGTTGTTCCGGACGCTATGATGAAAAAAGTATTTGTAACAGGGCAGGATATTTTTAAAAATTCAAAGGGTGCTTTTGATATGACCGTGGGGCCATTGGTCAATGCTTGGGGCTTTGGTTTTAAAAAGCAAGATCAGGTCACTGCAGAATTAATTGATTCTTTACGCAATAACGTGGGGATGGATATGGTTCAGCTACAGGATGGATTTTTAAAAAAAGAAAGGCCTGGTATTATGTTGGATGCCAGCGCTATTGCAAAAGGGTTTGGAGTAGATGTGGCTGCTGATTTTTTAGCTTCACAAGGTGTTAAAAACTATATGGTGGAGATTGGAGGAGAAATAAGAGCTAGCGGTATAAACCATAAAGCCATTCCGTGGCGTGTTGGTATAGATAAACCCATTGATGATAAGGCGGCTCAAGACAGAGAGTTACAAGCCGTTCTTTCGCTCTCGGATGTTGCCCTGGCCACTTCCGGAAATTATCGGAATTTTTATGTGAAGGATGGAAAAAAATATGCCCACACCATTGACCCTAACACAGGATATCCTGTGCAACACTCCCTGCTTAGTGCATCCATTATTGCACCAGATTGTATGCATGCCGATGCCTATGCAACAGCATGTATGGTAATGGGTTTGGAAAAAGGGTTTGCTTTAATTGATTCACTGCCTGATACCAAAGGTTATTTTATCTATGTGGATGAAAATGGTAAAAATAAAGTGAAGTTCACAAAGGGATTTAAAGATTTATTGGTGGAAAATTAAGCCATTGAAAGCAGTGGAAAGTCATACTAACAGCTGAGTGTTTGACTTTCTCCGTCACCACCTAAGTGCAGAGGTTTAATTTTAATGGTTTCTTTTTGAGCTAGTTTATCCTGGGTTGTGGCACACGAAATACCCCTCTTCTGCATTTCTTTGTTACTTCCGATATGGATATTCGGAAATTTCCCTTTCTTTTTAATCAAAATACTGATAGCCATCAATACAAACACCACTGCCACCAATACAATACTAAGTAATAATACTTTTAAAAACATAGCTTTTCTGTTTTGATTTTGAATACGCAAAAATACGCTTTTTTAATATTTAATAAACAAACTGTATAGAAATATGTTTGAAGATTGGAAAAGGAAAGGCAAAATCGCATTTTAGTGGCATAAATTGAACTACGTATTTATTACACTAGAGAATGACACATAGCAGTTTTATTTAGAATAATTCTTATTAGCTTTGTTCGTCGGTAAAAAAAGGGTTATAATCATTTTGGAATTTTTAAAATGAGTGAAGGATGTATTGTCTAAACTCTAATAGTCTATTATAAAAATATGATATCGAATTCAGGAATCAGTTTTGACGAGTTTAAAAAAGAGGTATTGCGAGATTATCGTGTGGGTCATATGAGCCGTAATATGAGCATAACCGGTCGTAAAGAAGTTTTGAGTGGTAAAGCTAAGTTCGGAATATTTGGCGACGGTAAGGAAATCGCTCAGATAGCGATGGCTAAGCAGTTTAAGAAAGGTGATTGGCGCGCTGGGTATTATCGCGACCAGACTTTTATGTTGGCTGCAGGAATGACCACGCCGGTAGAATTTTTTGCCTCCCTCTATGGAGAAACGAACACAGAACGAAACCCCGATAATGGAGGCCGTTCCTTTAATAATCATTTTGGAACACGAACGATCACAGATACGGGGGAGTGGAAGAATATTGTGGATATCAAATGTACATCATCTGATATTTCGCCTACGGCAGGGCAAATGCCACGTCTCATTGGTTTGGCTTATGCTTCAAAGTTATATCGCAGTAACCCTGGCTTGAAACAGGCTAAAATATTTAGTAGAGGAGGCAATGAGGTGGCATTTGGTACTATTGGTGATGCCAGTACTTCTGAAGGTCACTTTTTTGAAACCATGAATGCCGCAGCCGTTCATCAAATACCCGTTGCCATGTCGGTATGGGATGATGGTTTTGGGATATCTGTGCCCAAAAAAATTCAGACTACCAAGGAAAGTATTTCGGAGCTGTTGAAAGGCTTTGAAAAAGGAGCGAGAGATACAACAGGTATTGTTATTTATAAGTTAAAAGGTTGGGACTATGCAGGTATGTGTCAGGCTTACGAAGAAGGAGTGGCCCGATGTCGTAAGGAGCATGTGCCCGTATTGTTTCATGTGGAGGAGGTTACTCAACCAGTAGGTCATTCTACCTCCGGTTCACACGAGCGCTATAAGACCGAAGAACGTCTGCAATGGGAAAAGGATTTTGACTGCCTGGTAAAGATGAGGGAATGGATCATAGAACGTTCCTTAGCTACTGCTAAAGAACTGGATGAATTAGAAAAGGACGCACGTCAGGAGGTGCAGGAAGCAAAAAAAGAAGCCTGGAAACAGTATACGACTACCCTTAAAGAGGAAAGGGATGCGCTCTTGAATCTGGTTGAAAATAGGACGTGTGAATGCAGCGGAAAAAAGAATGAGCGAATTGATGCCATGGCCAATGGACTTAGAAATGAGCTTACCTTGAATCGTAAAGCGATTCTTTCTACTGCTCGAAAAATATTGCGTCATATTTGTAATTCGTGTAACCATACGGGTAGTCTGAAAAATAATTTGCAGGATTGGATCAGAGATTATCGTTCCAAGGCACATGAGATGTATAATGATAGGTTGTACTGTGAGGATGAATTTGCAGCCTTGAAAGTGCCAGTGGTTCCTCCTCTTTATCCTAAAGAGATTGAGAGTGTGCCGGGAAGGGAAATTTTACGTGATAATTTTGATGCTTTGTTTGCTAAGGTGCCTGAGTTGGTCACTTTTGGTGAGGATACAGGTGTTCTTGGGGGGGTGAATCAATCCATGGAAGGTTTGCAGAAAAAATATGGTTCATCGCGCATATGGGATGAGGGAATACGTGAGACAACTATCATCGGAACTGGCTTGGGAATGGCCTTACGTGGCTTTCGACCTATTGCCGAAATTCAATATTTTGATTACCTGATGTATGGATTGCAAACCATGAGCGACGACCTGGCTACCCTGCGTTATAGAACCAAAGGAGGACAGAAAGCGCCTATGATTGTTCGAACACGAGGACATCGACTGGAAGGTATCTGGCATTCTGGTTCACCCACCAGTATGGTGATCAATTCCATTAGAGGTGTGTACGTTTGTGTGCCGCGTGATATGACCAGAGCAGCCGGTATGTATAATACACTGGTTCAGGCCGATGATCCTGCATTGGTGATTGAACCACTCAATGGATATCGTATCCGGGAACCGAAGCCTAGTAATATTGGTGAATATAATATACCATTGGGAATACCCGAAGTATTGCATGTTGGACAAGATGCTACTTTGGTGACTTATGGATCCTGTGTTCGTATTGCGCAGGAAGCAGTGCAACAGTTAGGAGAGATTGGAATATCTGTTGAGCTGATTGATGTGCAGACCTTATTGCCTTTTGATATCCATGGGGTGATATTGGAATCTGTTAAAAAGACCAATAGAGTGGTGTTTTTTGATGAGGATGTACCTGGAGGAACAACCGCATATATGATGCAGCAAGTGATAGAAAAAGGAGGTGGTTTTAATTACTTGGATTCTGCTCCACGAACAGTTACGGCAAAGGATCACAGACCTGCGTTTGGAACAGATGGAGATTACTTTTCAAATCCAAGTGCCGAAGATGTATATGAGGCTATTTACGATATGATGAGTGAAGTGAATCCTCAAAAATTTCCACCCATCTATTCATAATGATATTGCTTCCCCATTGCTTTTGCCTTTGGGGAAGATTTTTTGCCGCACGGTTTTATTTGCCTATTTTTTTTGTGTGCGCAAATTTTCTATTACGATAGATTTTATTTGTGGAGTGATATTTTCTTTGGTGTCATTTTTCTTTCCAATGGCATGCTGAATTTGCCGTCAGGTTCAATTACCAGACGGTGATTTAATTCCGGAAAGTCTAGCTTTGTGAGATCCTTGATTTTATGAATTACACCATTGCTGTGATCGTAACTTAATGCCACATTCTTAATTTGTTTAAAAGGGATGATCTCTCCTTTAATAAACTCTCCTTTTCGGTTGGTATATACTTTAATAATGGGAGTAAGTGCATTGGGGCCGGTTAGATTGAAGCGCGAATAAGTAGCGAAATTACCCATGCTATATATGATAAAACGCTTCTGGTAATCTCTATGGCTCTTGTAACATGCGGTCCATGACCGAAGATGATATCTGCGCCGGCATCAATCATGGCATGCGCAAACTCATATACATTGCTCCTGTTTTCGCCGTAAAATATTTCTTTTTTGCGTGTTACATGTTGATGCTTGGCCCCTTCAGCTCCACCGTGGAATGAAACGATGACAATATCACAGGAATCTTGTAGGTTTTTTACAATTCTGATGGCATTGGGTAGGTCATTGATGTCTACTGTCCCTGTGTTAGGTGAGAATCCAGCCAAACCAATCTTTAGTCCTTTGGAGGTGACGGTAACGGTTGGTTTATCAAGTAAGCCCGACCAAGCGATGTCTAGTTTGTCTAAATGATAACGGGTGGTTTGCATTCCCAAGTTTCCAAAATCACGAATGTGGTTATTGGCCAGGTTGAGAAGGTCAAAGCCCATTTCTTTCAAGGTTAGCCCATATCTTTCTGGCATCTTAAAAGCATAACATTTGGTGGTGTCTTTACAACGTTTCACCACAGGGCCTTTGTCCAGAAGACAGGTTTCAAGGTTTCCAAAAGTGACATCGGCACTTTTTAGATAAGGAATAGCTTCTGAAACATAGGGTAGAGGATCGTTATTGGGTGGGAGGTAACTCTTTTTAGGAAAATCTGTTCCTAACATCATATCTCCAACGCCAACAAAGGAAATTAAGCTGTCGTTTTGAGTTTGTGAATTTACAAAGCTTACCAAAGTGGTTAAAAAGCATATTAATAGGATTCTCATATCTCCGTTTTTTTTCAAAAGTAGCTTTTACAGATCGTCATTCCAAACCAAAACTTTGTAAAAAACCACTCCACCTTCTATAAATACGAATATAGAAGCTATAATGATAAGTTTCAAAAGCCATAGGCTTTTTTCCTGTTCTAACATAGTAAGTTTCTGATTTTTCAACGTGGCCTCGTGTTTACGCAGCTGACTTTCGTATTCGTTTTTGATTTCAAATAGCTCCTTGTTTCTGTCGCTGGTACTGCTAAAAACACTGTCGTTCAGTTGTTTTGATTGCAGTAGATATTTGTAAGCTTGTTTGGTGTTTCCTAAATCCGCATATAGTTGCGATATGTTTAACAGTACCTCTACTTTATTGGAGATGTGTGCTTCGAAAGAGTCGATGGCAAAAATGGCTTTTTTGAAATAATTGATGGCCTTTGGGGGTTGGTTTATCTGTTGATAATAACGTCCCATATATTCGTAAATAAGACAGTGTATACTTTTTAAAGAGTCCTTATGGCGATCTTCTATGCGCTGTAGTATTTGTAGAGCCTCTTTTAAACGATACATGGTGAGATAGAGTTCAGAAAGCTGCAATTCGCCATAATCATTTCAAACATTCTATGTTGTAGGAATTGCGTAACGATGGTAAAAATGCTCGAAAGCAATATTTATTGCCATTTGGTAAAAATGAAGTAATATTGCAGAAGAATAGAATGATTGGGTATATCCTCATAAAACAGCCTATTAATAGCTGAAGCATGCCTTACAAAGAACCGAAAATAGAAAAGATGTATTACGCCATCGGTGAAGTGGCGGCGATGTTTGATGTTAATACTTCGCTTATACGTTTTTGGGAGAAGGAGTTTGATATCATTAAACCATTTAAAAACAAGAAAGGGAATCGGCTTTTTACGCCGGCTGATGTGGAGAATTTTCACTTGATCTTTCACCTGGTGAAGGAGAAGGGGATGACTTTGAAAGGCGCAAAGAAAAAGCTGGAGGAGAACCGCGAGGATACGATTAATAATTTTGAAGTGATCACCAAATTAAAGGATATTAGAGCTGTTTTGTTGGAAATGAAAGAAAACCTGGAAGGAGAGGGTGATGCTGACAAGAAATCTTAATGGGCTAGATCGCTTATTGTGTTTGGGGGGAAATATAAACACATTAAAATGTGTAATTTTTTTACCAAAGAAAAATTTATAGTACCTTGCTTGGGGTTTATTTTATAACAACCACTAAAAGATGCGAATAAAGGAAATAACAAAAATACTTGAGGACTTTGCCCCGTTATCGTTTCAGGAGAGCTACGATAATGCAGGTCTGATTATTGGAAATAAGGATGATGTGCTTACGGGGGTGTTGATAACGCTGGATGTCACGGAAGAGGTGATTGATGAGGCCTTAGAACTGGGATATAACTTCATTCTTGCGCATCACCCTGTTGCTATGGGAGGTGTTAAGCGATTTAATGGGAATAATTATACGGAACGGATCATCATAAAAGCCATAAAAAATGAGATAGCCATTTATGCTGGGCATACCAATGTGGACAGTGTGATGAAAGGGGTGAATGGTAGAATATGTGAGAAAATTGGACTGAAAGACTGCAAAATATTGGATCCTAAGAAAAAAGAACTGTTTAAGATAGTCACTTTTGTTCCTGAAGCCCATGCAGAAGAAGTGCGACGATCCATGTTTGAGGCAGGTGCCGGACATATAGGTAGTTATGACTCCTGTAGTTTTAATTTACAAGGGCAGGGTACATTTAAGGCAGGAGATCAAGCCAATCCTTTTGTGGGAGAGAAGGGAGCGCTTCATTTGGAAAAAGAAGTGAGGATTGAAACAGTTGTGCCTGCCTACTTGAAAGAGCAGGTAGTGTCAGTTATGACGAAAATACACCCTTACGAAGAAGTGGCTTATGATATTTATCCCTTGGAAAATAATTATGAGCAAGCAGGATCAGGAATGTATGGAGTGTTAGAGTCGCCCGAGGATGAACTTTCTTTTCTAAGAAGAATTAAACAAACATTTGGAGCAGGTGTTGTTAAATATACCCGACTTTTGCATAAACCAATTAAAACAGTGGCTGTTTGTGGAGGCGCAGGGAGTTTTTTGATCGATAGAGCAAAAAGAGTAGGGGCGGATATCTTTATCAGTGGTGACTTTAAATATCATCAGTTTTCGGATGCCGAAAATGAATTAATAATAGCCGATATTGGGCACTTTGAGAGTGAACAGTTTACTAAAGAAGTTTTTTTTGAGCTACTTACAAAAAAAATACCTAATTTTGCGGTTCATTTATCGAAAGTAAATACAAATCCTATTAAATATTTGTAGCAGAATGGCAACAAAAAATAAAAACGCTGAAATGTCTGTAGAAGAAAAGTTAAAGGCATTATACGACTTGCAAAAAGTGGCAACTGAGGTTGACAAGATTAGAACACTTAGAGGTGAGTTACCACTTGAAGTACAGGATTTGGAAGACGAGATTGAAGGTCTTGAAACACGTATTTCCAATCACGACAAAGAAGTTAAAGCGTTAAACGATTCTATTTCAGCAAAGAAAAACGAAATTAAAGAATCCGGTATACTCATTAAAAAATACGAGGCGCAACAGTCAAATGTTCGTAATAATCGTGAATTTGATTCTTTATCGAAGGAGGTAGAGTTCCAAAAACTTGAGATTGAACTGGGCGAAAAAAGAATTAAAGAGTTTACCGCAGAGCTGAGCAATAAAGAATCTGTCATAGAGTCTTCTAGACAGTTGTTGGAGGATAGAAAAGCTGACCTTGCCGCCAAAAAGAAGGAACTAACTGAGATTGTTGGTGAAACACAGGTGGATGAGGAAAGAAAAATTGAAAAGATCGCACAAATCGAAAGTACCATCGAAGAGCGTTTATTGATTGCTTTTAAACGTATCCGTAAAAATGCCATCAACGGATTGGCAGTGGTGACTGTTGAACGGGATGCTTGTGGTGATTGTTTTAATAAGATTCCACCTCAACGTCAGTTAGATATTAAATCTCGTAAAAAAGTGATCGTTTGTGAATATTGTGGACGAATCTTGGTGGATGATGAAATTGATCAAAAACCGGTTGAAGAATAACATCAAATCATATAAAATACTAAAAGGCCGCTATTAAGTGGCCTTTTTTATTGATTATACTTTGCTTTCTGCTTATTTTTGAGTGTCATTTAACTATTTTTTTATGTGTTGGGTTTCGAGGATAAAACTATTTTTAGCTATAATCGCTGTGTTTTTGGTGTCATGTGATGCCATGGCTCAAAGTGAGAAGTCCCCGTTTCAAAAAACTTTGTATGACATCTTAAGTCTCGATTCAATTCAAACGGACTCTATGTTGATGACATTGGATAATCGTTTAGAAAAGGCCTATTTGATGCATTATAAGATCTTTATCAAGCAAATGTTTGATGGACAATGGCCTCTTGATTACGACCGTCAATTGGAGCTTATTGTGGATTCTTTGGAGGAAAATGAAAGTAAGGATGAAAGAGCTATTGCTTTTTTATCGGAAGTTTATATTCAAAAGGGAATCATGGAATTTAGCGTGGAGCACCAAAGAGCTGCGGTGTTTTCCTTTTTTAAAGCCTATCGATTTTGGAGAAGAAGCAAAAGTGAATATCCCCAGCTGACGGAGAATATAAAATTAGCTGGTGTGTTTAACTTGTTGATGGGTAATATGCCACAGCCTTATCGGAGAATGGCTGGCTGGATTGGTTTTTCAGGTAATGATTCCATTGGTTTTAATGCCTTAAAAACTAATTATTATGCCAATTCCCATAAAGAGGGTAGCAAACAGGAAGCCCTCTTGTATTTGGCTTATGCCTATTTGAAATTTGATCCTGGCGAAGAAAAAATTAAAAATTTAATTCTGGATTCCTCATTTGAAGATCTGTTGCCTCTTACTCAGTTTATTGTTGCCAGGTGTGCCTTTAAAATAAGAAAACCTGTGTTGAATGATGCTTGGTTAAGGAATAGTGAGCGTGATGATTTTTTGCCTCTTGTTTATCTGCGTGGCAAATATAAAGTGTTGATCAACGATGACAGTGGAGCGGAAGATCTGGTGCTTTTTTCAAGACGCAATACTTCGGGGCAGTTTCAGGCAGATGCTTATCGTTATCATTCATGGCAACTGTTCCTAGAGGGTGATACCTCGGGCTACCTGCAACTCCAAAATAGCATAAAAGACTTGAATTATTATCCAACCTGGGAAGACAAGCAAGCTAGAAATGAAAGTGGTTTGGATGTGATGCCTCATAGTATGTTATTGCGCTCGCGCTTGTTGTTTGACGCAGGTTATTATCAGGCAGCCATTGATAGTCTGTTAACGGTGGATTTTAAAAGTATAAGTGAACCGGGCCAACAGGTAGAGTTTCAATATCGATTAGGAAGGTGTTATCACTTATTGAATCAGCGTACTACGGCTATTTTTCACTATACAGAGGCCATTAGACTGGGTGAAAATGATACCCGGTATTTTGCACCATATGCTGCCGTGTTTACTGCAGAATTACACAAGGATCAGAACCCCGTTACAGCCAGGTTTTTTTTAGAAGAAGCAAAGCGCCTAAATAACGGAGAATATAAGGATGCGGTAGAAAGAAAAATTCAACTTTTAAGTGAGCAGCTCGAAACCCCTCATTAGTCCAGTACAAAAGGATATTATTAGATCGTTTTATTAGTGCAATTTACGCCAGTCTAGGGGCTTTGATATGGGTGAAAATTTGTTTTTTGAGAAGCTGTTACTTGACATTGTTTTTGAATCATGATAAATTGCTGTTCGAATAAGGGATGTTTTTTTGATTTTGTATGATGGTTTGTTTCTTTTTGTTATTCATTTAATTTAAGATTTTACCAATCAACATATTGGCTTATGAAACGCGTTTTTCTTTTGTTTACTGTGTTATCTACTTTTTATTGCGCAATAGGACAGGTGGTTATTAGTGAAATTATGTATAATCCTCCGGAATCAGGGAGGGATGTTATCGAATTTATTGAATTGTATAACAACGGTACCGAGGTGGTTAACTTAAAAGGCTATACATTTAGCGAAGGGATTGATTTTACTTTTGGCGAAGTGGAAATGCAAGCAGGAGAATATATCGTGCTTACGGAAGATAAAGCAGAGTTAGAAACTTTTTTTAAGATTGCCGACACTTATGAATGGAGTGGTGCTTTGGCTAATTCAGGAGAAGCTTTGACACTTCTGGATGGAATAGATGGTGATTTGGTGGATTATGTGTTTTATGATAATAGTGGCGATTGGCCCTCGGAAGCTGATGGAAAAGGGTATTCTATTATTTTGTGCGATCCAAATAGTGACAATTCGGATCCATTGCATTGGCAAAAGGCAGGTACTGATTCAGGGTTGAGCAGAAATGGATTTGTAGTATTTGCGAGTCCTGGAAGTGAAAATAATTGCATCACCAGTAACGTCTATTCGAGGAAGCAGAATGGTGTTAAAATATATCCTAATCCGGCTTATAACGATTTGCAGGTCTGTGTTTCAGGATTGTTGAAGGTGGAAATTATATCCGTATTGGGAGATGTGGTGCTGGAAAAATCTGGTAATGGGAGAAGTGAACTTAGATTGTCTCTCATTGATTTGGTTAATGGTATTTATATTGTGAGAGTTATTTTGTTGGATGGATCCATAATCACCCAAAAGTTAGTAAAAAAGTGATGGTGTTTTTTGGGGAAAAGGAATGGATATTTTTGTGCAATAGTGCATTTGATGATTGGTTTAGAACGACTTAATCTATCTTTTTTCCGAATTTTATAATGACGAGATAAAGTACAGTAAATCCTGTTAATAAGAGTACCCATATAGGAACGCCAAATGCACCAGGTATCGTTCCCACAAATAGGGAGACTGTACCTACCAGTAAGGCATAAGGTAATTGAGTTCGTACGTGGGCAAGATGGTTGCATGAGCTGGCCAATGAGCTGAGAATGGTTGTGTCGGAGATGGGCGAGCAGTGGTCACCCAAAACGGACCCTGCTAAAACAGTTGATACTACGTTGTAAAAAACAGGCAAGGCGCTGTTTATATCCATTCCTGCATCCATGGATATTTTCCAGCAAGCAGGTAATATAAGCGGATATATGATGGCCATGGTACCCCATGAAGATCCGGTGCTGAAAGCTATCAGAGCTGAGAATACAAAAGCAAGTGCCGGAATCCAGTATGGGTTAAGTTGAATGCTCCGCATGGTTTCTGTAATAAACGAAGCGGTGTGCATATCTGTGGTGATCAGTGCAATGCTCCAGGCCAAGGTTAATACCAATACGGCATTAAACATGGTTTTGAAACCATTTACCAATCCTTCAATGGTATCTTTAAAATTTAGTATTCTCTGTGCGGTGGTTAATATGATAGCCATCAGAACGCCCCCTAAAGATGACCATATTAAGGCTTTAAAGGAATCAGCATTGCCAATGATGATGGAAAGTTTTGAGCTAAAGTCAATACTTTTGCTATGCCATACCTCCGTATCGTAGCCAGTGTAAACTAATCCGCCTATTGTGCCCAAAATAACAACCATTACCGGTATAAATGCATTATACCATCTTCCTTTTACCCCAGTATTCAACTCTATCTCCTTCATGATTTGGGGTGCGTGTGACGAGTTATGCAGACTATCTGGTGAGTTTGCTGCATATGCTTTCAGTTCTGCTTTTAGCATAGGACCAAAATCCCTCTTTTTTAAGATGAGCATCAATACGAAGCCCAAGGTAAAAATGGGATAAAAAGCATAGCTTAACGAGTTTATAAATACCTGATAAGCCGACTTGTCAATGCCAAGCTGATTAATTCCTTCACTGATATAGCTTAATTCAGCACCTATCCATGTAGTAATAAAAGCAACCGAAGCGATGGGGGCCGAGGTGGAATCTACAATGTAAGCCAGTTTTTCTCTGGATACCTTCAGTTTATCAGTAACCGGACGCATTGTATTTCCTACAACCAGGGTATTGGCATAGTCGTCGAAAAATATCATCAGCCCCATTAGCCAGGTAATAAACTGTCCGGAACGACGGTTGCGGGCGTAGCGTGCCAGGATGGATACAATGCCCTTCATGCCTCCGTTTAAGGTAATGAGTGTCACCATACCTCCAATAAGCATAGAGAATATGATGATAGAAAGATGATCCGAATCTAACAGTGCAGACAAAGCATAGGTGTCCACTACGCTAAATAAGCCCTTAAATAGGCTTATAAACAACGAAAAGCCTTTGTACTTCCATATGATAGTCGTTCCTACCAACAAGCCAACGAATAAGGAGGAAAAGACTTCTTTGGTCAGTAAAGCCATGAAGATAGCAATTAGGGGAGGCCAGATGGAGAACCATAAGGGGATGGGACTCAGTTCTTTTTCATATAAAACAGTTGTGTCTGCAACCGCTTTTAGTGTGGTGGATTCATATAAGCGGGTTTGAAGAGAGGCATAATTATTGTCCCAGTTAATCAGCTGTTTTTTTCCATTAAGTGTAATTTGAATTTGTTCTTTTATAGAATCGGGAAAAGCATCGAACTGTAATTTAATATCTGTTTCAATGGAGGTAACAAAAATGTCAGATGAGATGAATTCAACGGTGCTATTTTGAGCTTGTATGCCTTTTGCAAACAGGGTTAGGATTAAAAAAATGGCTATTTTGACTCTTGACATCTGTTTTTTGCGAATCTTGTTTTTGCAAATATAGGCTTATTCTTTATTTTGTATTATAAAAAAATATGATTCTGTGAAAATATTACATTAAAATCAACAAATAATTTTTAATACATCTGATTAATTATTAATTTAACCTTAGCTAAATATTTTATATGAGGAAATTGGATTTTAATATTTTCGAGAATCGTTTGCCAAAGTTAAAGCCTCAAAAAGGTAGAATTCTTATTGCAGATCCTTTTCTGAAAGGACCTTATTTTGGTAGATCCATTATTTTGCTGACTGAGCATGGCGATCATGGAGCTGTTGGATTTGTGCTTAATAAATCCAGTAATTTATATCCCGACGAAGTTATTGATGATCTGTTTTCATTTAAAGGCGAGTTGTATATCGGAGGTCCTGTTTCTGGAGATACACTTCATTTTTTACATACGCTGGGCGATGTTGTACCAGGTGCGGTAAAAATTACCGACAGTATTTATTGGGGTGGTGATTTTGATACAATAAAAGATTTAATCAATAAGGATTCTGCAAATTATAAACAGGTGAGGTTTTTTGCGGGTTATTCAGGCTGGTCTCCCAAGCAGTTGGAGGCGGAAATCGAGGAAAATTCCTGGATTGTAACCGAGATAGAGGATGAGATGATTATGGACGGGGATGATGAGAGTATCTGGAAATATAGCATGGAGAGTTTAGGGGATGTATATAAAGCCTGGTCGGGTTTTCCTGAGGATCCGTCTTTTAATTAAATGTGTATTGGTTTAATAATTCAACTATTTTTTTTGCGAGTTGGCAGAAATATCTTTTTTCCTGAAAGCCAACAAGCCATTGTATGCCTTGTATTGCATTGGTAATGAATATTTCATCCGCATCTAATAATTCTTGCTCAGTAGCTCCTTGGGTTTCAATAACTGGTGCCAGTTGATGTTTTCTTATGATTTTGATCAAAAGCTGGCGCATGACCCCATCGACACATCCGGAAAAGACCGAAGGGGTGTAAATGGTGTTGTTTTTTACCCAAAAAAGGTTAGAACTGTTGGCTTCTATAATTTTGTTTTTTTCGTTGATGAGCAGGCACTCGCCCAGTTCGTTTGCTTCCTTAAAACAGGATGCTAAAACGTAATGCAAGGAATTGGCATTTTTAAAAAAGGAAATAGGGTTGTATTGTTTTTTTATTTCGCCATAAACATCTGTCAATAATCCTTTGGTGTTTAGTTGGTATTGTGCAGTGGGAAGGTCGGAGGATTCTATTAAAAAATTGACCTTGTGGTTTTGTGGGGTGTATAATCCTTCTCCATCCCGATAAACTTGCAAACGAACCCTTGAAGCAGTAAAACTTTTTTTCTTTTGTAATAGTTTAATGATCATTTTCTCCAGTTCGTTTTGTCTGGGTAAGGAGGCTAGATCCATTTTGAGGCTCAACATAGCTTTTGTCAACCGTTTGTAATGTAGTTCAAAATGAAGCGGATAGTGGCCGTTACAACGGATGGTTTCGAAAATTGCATCCCCATACTTAAAAGCGCGGTTGTTATAGGCGATGGGAATCTGTTCTTGCGGATAAATTTTTCCGTTAAATAGTGCTGACATCATTGACTATTGATAGATATTATTTCGTTTGCTTCTTTAAAAATAGAAGTGTTTTTTTTAACCTTAAAGCAAGCCTTTAGCCCCGCTGCTTTACCTGCTTCTATATCTCGCTTCGAATCGCCAATCAAAAATGACTGATCGGGGTCTATGTTTAATTCCTGGATGGCCTTTATGATCATGCCCGGTTTTGGTTTTCTGCATTCACAGGAGCTTACAGAATCGTGGTGTGGGCAATAGTATATTGCATCAAATTCAGCGTTTTGTCCTTTTAGATGAAATTGCATAAAATCGTGCAGTTTTTCTACTGCCTCCGTGTTGTATTCTCCTTTGGCAACACCTCCTTGGTTGGTGATTAAGATTGTTTTATATCCGGCTTCCTTTAGAAGCGAAAGAGATGCTTCAATGTCAGGATTAAAAATAAAGTCTTCAACTCGATAAATATAATAATGGCCTTGATCGCTATTGACTACTCCATCTCTATCAATAAATACTGCTTTGTTCATTTTAAAAACGGCATTAATTCATGAATAAAATGTAAGAAAAGAGATGGTTTATAGATAATTGGAAAAACAAAACCGAAAATAGCTCCCCAAAAATGAGCATCGTGCCCTACGTTATCAATATTTCGTTGTGCCATAATTCTTGAGTATACCAAATAAGCAACCCCAAAAATAATTCCGGGAATAGGGATGGCAAAAAATAAATATAGTTTTGCATAAGGAGCAAAAAAGATACTCGCAAAAACTACTGCGGATACTGCGCCGGAAGCGCCAATGGAACTATAATAAGGATTGTCCTTTTCTTTAAATAGAGAATACATGCTTGAAAAAACCAAACCAGCAAAGAATAAAATTAAAAACATGATATTTCCTCTACCTGAAAAAGCCTGATTGAAATAATATATGACAGCATTCCCAAATGAATAGAGTACAAACATATTTACTAGAAGGTGTGTCCAGGATCCATGAATAAAACCATGAGAAAGTAGCCGGATATATTCTTTTCGATGAATGATCTGGTAAGCGTTGAATTTGTATTTGTCAAAAATATGGGGCTGGCTAAAAGCTATAGAACTCACAATTCCAATGGCCGCTATAAGTATTATAAGTACATTCATCTGTTTATATTAATGCATTATTTTAAATATCATTTCTTTGTATAGTTCCCCCATGTCGGCTGATACGTTCCCAAAGCCCTTGCTTTTCATGTCAAATTCGCGCAGGATTGAAATGATAGAAACCACTTTTCGGCCCGAATAATTTCTGGCACCTAAGGTGTAATCTTGTACAAAATAAGGGTTGATGGATAGTTCTTTGGCTACATTTCCTTTGCTTTTGTCGGTCAAATAGTAATAAACCATCAGCTTAGAAAAATAATTAAAAAGTACCGAAATAGTAGCTTGTATTGGATGATCCTTGGGGTTTTTGGCAAATACCTTTATTATTTTATTGGCTTTGAGAATGTCTTTGCTAACAAGTGCTTTTTGAAGTTCGAAGCTGTTGTAGTCCTTGCTTAAGCCAATATTTTTTTCGATATGTTCCGGCGTTATTTGCTTTACCTCATTGCCAATGGCCACCTTTAGCTTGTCAAGTTCTTTTACAATCTTTGATAGGTCAGCGCCTAGTGAGTCGGCCAGTAATGTACTGGCTTTCATGTCTATTGACAGACCTTCTTCTTTAAGATATCCAGTAATCCAAGCTGAAACCTGATTGTCGTAAAGTTTTTTGAATTCAAATATCGCTTTGTTCTTTTTTAGGATGGTAGCCAGTTTCTTCCTTTTGTCGAGCGTTTTATATTTATAGTTAATAACCAGTATGGTCGAGTTTAAAGGAGCGCTGGCATAGTGTTGTAATTCTTCGATCTTGTCGAGATATTGTGCTTCCTTTACCACTACTACCTGATATTGTGACATCATTGGGTAGCGCCGGGCAGCCATCGTGATGGTTGTTGCATCCACATCTTTGCCGTAGTAAATGCTTTGGTTAAAACCTTTTTCCTCTTCAGTTAATACATTGTCAATAATGTAATTGGTGATCATATCAATATAATAGGTTTCTTCACCCATTAAAAAGTAGATAGGCTTGAACTGGCGGTTCTTCAAGTCCGCCATTATGTGTTGAAATTCGTTCATAGGAGCATTGCTTTGCCACAAAAATACTATTAATTATCGAACAAAAGGTGCTTCACTGATTTTCCTCCCGAACTGATTTCCTTTAATGAGTCAATGCCAATTTGTAAGTGTTGTTCTACAAATTGAACAGTTACTTTTTTGTCGCTGGCACTTGTTTTTATTCCGGTGGAAATCATCGGCTGGTCCGATACAAGCAATAATGCTCCCGCTGGAATTTCGTTGGCGAAGCCTACCGTAAATATGGTGGCAGTCTCCATATCAATGGCCATGGCTCTTGTACTTTCCAGATATCGTTTAAATCTGTCATCATATTCCCAAACTCTTTTGTTGGTGGTAAATACTGTGCCAGTCCAGTAATCACGCGCTTTGTCGCGAATAGTGGTAGATACGGCTCTTTGTAAACTAAAGGCGGGTAATGCAGGTACTTCGGCTGGAAGATAGTCGTTGGAAGTACCTTCGTTTCGGATGGCTGCGATGGGGATTATTAAATCTCCTAGTTGATTTTTTCTTTTTAGCCCGCCACATTTTCCTAAAAAGAGAACTGCCTTGGGCATAATAGCGCTTAAAAGATCCATAACGGTGGCGGCATTGGGACTACCCATTCCAAAGTTAATAATGGTGACTCCCTCGGCACTGGCGTTGGGCATGTTGTTGTTTTCACCCACAACCGGAACGTTGTGCCACTCCGCAAATAAATCAACATAATGCTGAAAGTTGGTGAGTAAGATATATGGGGTGAAATCCTTAAGCTTGCGTCCTGTATAACGAGGAAGCCAATTGTCTACAATGTCTTTTTTTGTCTTCATATGTTTGTTTTATCTGTACTAGATGGATTTAAATTTTTATTTGGTAGATAAATATGGGACAAAAATATGGAATATAAAATAGAAGAATAAACGCTTTTGTTGGTCCTGATGGAATCGTATTGAGTCAGAAGGGTGTAATTTCAGTGAATGCTGTTATATTTGCGGTAAATACTTTTGAATGCAAGCACTCAATTTGCCCCGTTATACTTTTTCTCTTTCTCATGAGAATGGAAAAAGAAAAATTTTTGATCCCATCCGTAAAAAGAGAGTGGCTCTTACTCCTGAAGAATGGGTGAGGCAAAATTTTATCATGTTCCTTACACAAGACAAAGGTTATCCGGCTTCTTTAATAGCTGTTGAAAGCCTTGTGAATATTAATGGTCTCTCGCAACGGGCCGATATTGTTGTGTATAATAAACAGCGTCAACCGGTATTGGTAGTAGAATGTAAAGCTCCCTCGGTTAAAATATCCAGAGAGGTATTTGAACAGGTGAGTCGATATAATATTCAATTAAAAACAAAGTTGATTTGTGTAACGAATGGTTTACAACATTTCTGTGCCTTGCTGGATAAAAAGGGTACAGGATATAACTTTTTACAAGAGATACCTGAGTATTCATTTGTAAAAAGTTATATGGCCGAATATTAGGAGTGCGGACTACTTTATTGTTATGGTAGGCGTTTGTTGAGATGAGCACTTCCTTTATCTTAGATTCAGGAGTTGATAAAAACCTTCGTCTACGTACTCCCTTCCTACTTTTCTCCATTTTTTTCTTATTCCTGTTAATTCGAATCCTTTTTTTTCGAATAGATGGATGCTTTTTTGGTTATTTACTAATATTGAGCAATATAATTGTTGTATACCCAGCGTATTAAAGCAATAGTCAATAAATAAATCGAGCGCAGCAGACGCATAGCCGTAGCCCTCGTACTTTTTATGAACCATAATTCCTACGCCGGCCCTATTGTGGTAGGGATCAAAGTCAAATAAGTCAATAATGCCAATGGGACTAGGTTGTTCACCTTCGCTTTCAATCAATAGTTTAAGTTCCTTGGATTGATATATATCCAAATTAATTCCTTGGATGTACTGTTTGAGCTGTTGCTTTGAGAAGGGCTTTAAGGTTTCTGAATATATCCATAAAGCCATGTCGTTTTCCCATTTGTACAAGATGTCTACATCTTCAGGTTCTAAAGCCCTCAGCGCCACCTCTTTTTTCATGTGTTTATATTTTTCTTTTAAAGGCCATATGGAACTCCCTGCAATGAATCATTTCCCTGGCTCGTTTTTCGTATTTTCTTTTTAATTCTCAGATTTCATTTTTTGAAGTTGCCAAAAATAGCGAACAAAAGGATCGCTATAGCCTGTCGCTTTTATTAGCTCTTCTTTAACTTTTTTTGCATCTTTAAAGTAAGTGAAGCTACCATAGACGTATCTGTAATTGCCATCATTACATTTGTATACTTGTATTTTACTGGTGTCGAGCTGTATGAATTTATCGTAATTTTCCAGGGGCATTTTTAATGTGATAAATTGAACGGTATATTTTCCTGTTGTCTCAGTTGTTTGGTTGCTAGTTGTAGATGTGGTTTTTAAATCTGTTGCAACAGCATCTCCTTGGGTAGAAGTGACGGGTGTTTGTTGAGAATTTAATTGTTCCTGAGGTATTAAGCCAGTTACCATGATGTCGCCTATACTTACCGATTGTTGATTGTTTAAGTAAGTCATCTCACGTGTAATCGTAAGGTCCGATTTGGTGTCTTGGATACTATTTCCTCGGATGGTGATATCGTAGTTTTTTTCAGCTTCTAATATCATCAGGTATTTACCTGAAACCGGGTTGGGCCTGTATTCACCAATCAAAAGATCATTATCTTTTTCTTTAACGGAGATAACAATATTGTCCCATGGATAAGGTCTGCCCGCATTCAGCCGTCCATTTACCACAGCCATGCGGTTGATTTCAGGTTCTTCATATTCTATCATATATAAGTCGGAGCCGCCATAGTTTTCTTTAAAACGCGAGGATGCCATATAGGCTCTGTTCTCTGCCACTGTGGGAACGAAAAAGAAGTCGTCATCCGGTGTATTAATGGGATATCCCATGTTTACAGGTTCGTTCCAGCTACTGTCGGCATTCATATGGCTATAAAAAATATCAAACTTGCCCATGGTGTTTCTACCTTCCGAACTAAAAAACAAAGTTTTACCGTCCGGGTGAATCATGGGTGTCTCTTCGTCGTAAGGACTATTGATGTTATTGCCTAAGTTGACTGATTTACCCCAGTTCCCGTTGGGTAGTTTTCTGACCATATATATATCTAAACCTCCCAGTCCTCCTTTTCTGTCACTGGTAAAAAAGAGTACAGACTTGTCTGCGTTAATGGATGCGTGCGTTTCATTGTAACGACTATTGATACCTTCGGGCAATAAATAGGGTTCGCTCCAGTTGTCTCCATCATATTCACTTACATAAAGATTTTGTCCTTGAAAATCACTGCGTAAGATATAAAGTTCATTTCCGTCGGCCGATAGGCAAACGCCAGATTCATGGGCATCTCTTTCCAATACCTCTTTCAATGCTTTTGCTTTCTTCCAGTTTTCACCTTCCTTGTTGGCGATGTATATTTTTTCAGAGAACTGACCATCTTCTAATATCTGCGAATAGGATGATCTACGACGAGAGATGAACAATACGATTGATTCGTCGGCGCTTACCAGCGGGCTGTGGTCGTCGTATGAGGAGTTAACATTACTTCCCAGGTTATGCACTTCCAGTTTTACGGGATTTTTCATGAAATGAATGCCGTTGTTGCATATTTCTATTTCCCGGTCGATTTCTTCCTGCAGGGTGTTCATATCCGGCCCAATAAAAGTTGACATTTTGTTATAGGTAGCCATGGCATCCTCGTATTTATATAACAATTGTTGTGTCTTGGCCAAAGAAAGATGCAAGTCTATGCCGATATCTGTATTGTAATCATCATCATCTAACAACTCAATGGATCTTTTGAAATAGACTGCAGCGGAGTCGTGTCTATCATTGATATTTAAATAGCAATTCCCCAAATTGTAGAGTACGTTTTTATTTTCGGGCTCTTTTTCAAGTACCTTTTTAAATAATGGGATTGCTTTCTCATAATCTTGTTTTTTAGCGTATTCTGCCGCACGGTTAAATAACTTCGTGACGCTTGAGCTCTGGGCTTGAGCTGTTGCGGGCATTATTACAGCCAGTAATGCGATACAAGCTGCTAAGTGTTTAAGTTTAAGAAACATAGTTATGAGTTTACTAATTTACAGACGAAGGTACGAAATAGCTTATTAAAGGTCAAAGGCCTTTTGGTGTAATACCTATAAAACCTTATGAAATAGCAATATTTTACTTGTCTACCTTCAAAACCAATGGGTCAAGATAAAAAGTGGTTTTTTTACGGGCGAAGGATTTGCCGGATGGAACTTTAAAATCTTTTATCACTGTTTTGTGTTTGTTTAATTCTATTTCCATTGTATAGCTCTGGCCACAAGGTATAATGAAAATATACTTTCCATTGTTGGCGTTGGGACGATAAACGCCTTCTTTGTTGCCTGTTTTCTTTTCGCGGACGGTGATTTTTGCTTCGCTTGCTGGGGCACCATCAGGGGTATAAACAAAGCCGCCAACCACAGATAGCTCATTGGGGTGGTCGTTGGGGAATTCAATTAAATAAATATCAGAGCCACCAAGACCATCATCTCTTTTAGATGCATAATATACACGTTGTTCGTCAATGGTGGGCGCGTAAAATAGGTCGTCGAATGGCGTATTAATGGGGTATCCTATATTTTTTGCTTCTCCCCATTCTCCATCTTCGTTCCGGATGGCTTTAAAGATATCAAATCCACCCATGGATTGATGGCCTTCGGAACTAAAATACAGGGTCTTGTTGTTGGGGTGAATATATGGACTCTCTTCGTCAAACTCGGTGTTGATATCTGGTCCCAAGTTACGAACTTTACCCCATTCTCCATTGGGTAATTGGTTTACTGAGTATATGTCCTTTCCTCCAAATCCTCCAATTCGATCACTGGTAAAGAACAGTGTTTTACCGTCCATCGAAAAGGATGCATGCGTTTCGTTAGCCATTGTATTGATGGGGGAGGGTAGCTTTTGTAGTTCACCCCATTGATCGTTTTTCATCTCGCATACATAGATATTACCGACGATTCCATCATTTTGATATATCAGTAATTTTGTTCCGTCGGGTGATATTCCAATGGTTGCATTGTTGGCCTCCGTATTTAGATCCATGGCTCTGGTTGTGATCCATTTTTTATCGCGATAGCGCGAATAGAATATATTCTCAACGTAAAGCTCACCCTTTTCGGCCTGTGCTATTGTAGTCTCCCGGTTGGAGGTGAAGAGTAGCAGGTCTTCGTGCAAGTTAATGACAGGACTGTGTTCGTCATATTCTGTATTAATGATTGGACCTAGATTTGTAATAGAGAACTGAACCGGCTTGCTTTTTAGTTCAAGGGCATTCTTACAATATTGCATTTCTCGCTTTATTTTGGCGATTGCCTCGAACCTTTTGGGAGGGATTTGGGACTTTAGTTTTTCAAATGTTTTTAAAGCATCCTCAAAACGACCGTTTAAATGATAGGCTTGTCCCAGGTAAAACCTGGCTTCGATAGCCTGGATGTTGCCTTTGTTCTCAATGGGATATTGAGGTACGACTTTTTCAAGCAGTTCAATGCATTTACCTAATCTCCCCTCAGAAAAAAGATAGCATTCACCGGCTTTAAATTGTATGTAAACATCATCGGGATATTTTTTAACGAGCTCGTCATAAATGAGTGCGGCCTTGTTATAATTCTCAAACCGGAGTAAATCGTCGGCTTTTATGATCTCCTTTTTATATTCTTTTAATTGGCCGTGTATGCTTGCAAAGGAAAACAAAAACAGAAGTAGAAAGTATAGATTCCTCATAAAGGCATTTAAATTTTAATGAATGTTTCTTGCTGAACCGCAAAAATACATATGGGTTAAAAAATATTGTTGGTTATAAATATTGATGTGCGATGATTTGATGGCACTATTCGTTTACAATGACCTAAAAATAGAGAATTGTTTTTACAATACAATGCTTTTTATCAAAGCCTGAGTGTAAGTCCTGTATTAAATGCATGGTCACTTCCAATCATCATTAACTTTTGCGGATCCAGAAAACGATATTTGAATTTTTTTTTGTAAGTGTCCATGGTGTGAATCATTTCGGAATAGCTCACAATACCTTGTACAAATACAAGTGTTCCTCCTTTTGATTTAGCGAGATTTTTAATGATGCAAACTTCAAATTTTTTGCGAAGGATTTGTATTACGTCCTGCGAAGGAAGCTGGCTTTTTAGTATTAGAATCCGCTTGTCGGGCTTGTCGGCGGCTTGCTGACTTTGTGAGCGATGGTTTTTTAGGTAAGAAAAAAGACGAATGATATATATCCCAGTGTAAATGAGCATCTTAAATAGAAAGCCATAAGATTTGCTAAAGTGTTTCCAGGAAAACCGTATCATGGCCTTGTGAAACCTATTTACATATGTTTGGTCTTTAACGGTACTTTCTCCCTTGAAATGAATAATGGATACATCTGAAAAATAGTAGTTTTGATAGCCATTTTTTATGGCACGATACGATAGATCAATATCTTCGCCATACATAAAAAAAGCTTCGTCCAGTAGTCCTATGTGGTTTAATACATCTCGCTTAAAAAGCATAAATGCCCCCGATAAAATTTCTATGGGATGATTTTCTTTTTCATGTAGATAGCCTTTGTGATAATTTCCAAAGTATCTGGAATTAGGAAACAGACTTGATAATCCTGTTACCTTGGTAAAGGATACCCACGGGGATGGGATGCCACGTTTTGATTCTGGTAAAAAGCATCCTGATCCGTCCAGCATACGTATTCCCAGACCTGCCGCCCGGGGTTTATTTTCTATGAAAGAGAGTGCTTTCTTAAGACAGTCTTCGCCAAGTATGGTGTCGGGGTTGAGGATTAATACATATTGCCCTTTTGCTTTTTGTATGGCCAGGTTGTTGGCAATGGCAAAACCAGGATTGGTTTTGTTGGTGATGAGTTTGCAGAGAGGGAATTCGTTCTTCACCATTTCTGTTGTATTGTCTTGTGAGTGGTTGTCCACCACAAAAACTTCCGCTTCTATATCTTTGCAAGCGGTAAAAACCGAACTTAGTGTCAATCTTAAAAAATGGACACTGTTATAACTCACTATGATAACGGATAATTTCAAGGTCTTATTCTCTACAAAAAAGTGATTTAAAAAGGTTGCACCATCTACTCCTTGACGAACGCTCCAATTTACGCCTTATTTTCTCTGTTTCCTCATCAGATCCCAGTCCTAATTCATGCCAGATTTCTCCCCATCCATAAAAGCCACCGACATTGCGGTCGTCGATAAATAAGTCGGCGTTTATTTTTCTGCTAGACTCTTTTTCGTTAAAGACCTCTTCGGGATAACTTTTGTTAACGGCAAAAAATTCGACTCCTCTTTTTTGGCAATACGCAACGGCCTCGTCCAACTCTTTACCCGATCGGTAGGTCCATAATATTAATAAATGACCTGCTTTTTGCATGGCTTTTAGGGTTTCAAACGCAAACAATTTTTCCTTGCCTATGGCAGGGTATTTATGTTCTACGATAGTTCCGTCAAAATCAACAGCTATTGTCATATTTTAATATTGTAATAGGGTTTGCTATGTGATTAATTTAGTGCTTCTTTATCTTCTTCACTCAAGGCCAGATCGCTACTGATACGTTGGCGGGTAGGTGCATGAATGATAAAAAGGATAAACACGACTCCAAACATATATAAAAATGATTTGTCGGCTGTTACCAGGTATCCTATTGTCGATAGCAAGCCAATGCCTTCAAGCATGACGATGCGGACAATAAAAGCCACCCTAAACATCGCTATCTTTTGTGCTAGCTTGAGTGATTCGTTGATGTGTTTAATCTTTTTGTGATAAAAAATGTGGCTGACCGGAATGCCTACTAATAAAGCGATAATGACAAGTGATTTAATCATATTTAATGAATCAGGTTCAAAAATATGAATGCCTCCTGTTTTAAATACCAGATACATGGTTAACACGGCTGCCATTGACATGGAACCGAGGATTAGCATGTAAATTATATTTAATTCTTTGAATTTCTTTTTGATGTTTGTATCCATTTATAGTGTCTTTTCAAAAGGTAAACGGTTTATCAGGGAGCGCCCCAGTGTCACCTCATCGGTGTATTCCAATTCATCGCCTATGGAAACTCCGCGAGCCAATGTCGTAATTTTTATGTTGGTATCACTAAATTTACGGTAAAGATAAAAATTTGTTGTATCTCCTTCCATGGTTGTTGGCAGGGCAAAAATCAGTTCTTTTATTTGACCGGCTTTTACTTTTTCAAGCAAAGGGTTCACGGTAATGTCGTCCGGACCGATTCCATCCATGGGCGATATCACACCACCCAGAACGTGATAAATACCAAAATATTGTTGTGTGTTTTCTACAGCCATCACATCTTTGATATTTTCAACAACACAAACGGTTGAGTGGTCACGTTTAGGGCTGGCGCAAATTTGGCAAACCTCTGTGTCTGAAATATTATAACAGGATTTACAATAGACAATTTCTTCGCGTAACTTACGCAATGAATCAGCAAAGCGAAACACATCGTTTTTTTCCTGTTTCAACAGATATAGTACCAAACGGAGTGCTGTTTTTTTACCTACTCCCGGTAGTTGAGCAAACTCCCTGACGGCGTTTGCGAGTATTTGCGAGGGATAACTATCAGAATTCATTATTGCCAACCATTAAAATCGTTCAAAGTTAAAAAAAATATCTAGGTAGAAATGATTATATAGTTATTTGAACAATAGTAATGGAGCTAAGTTTGAAATTATCAGAATATCTTTATTTTTATATATTTGCTATCGTTTAAAAATAATTTTATGACCCCACTACATACCAGTCTGCTAGTCTTACTTTATTTTATCATATTGATGGTAATTTCGTATATCACAGGCAGAAAATCCGATAATGAGAATTTTTTTCGCGGCAATCGTCAATCTCCGTGGTATATTGTTTCTATTGGAATGATAGGGGCTAGTCTATCGGGGGTCACTTTTATCTCAGTGCCCGGGTGGGTTAATAATACCCAGTTCACTTATCTTCAGATGGTGGGAGGGTATTTCTTAGGTTACTTGATTATAGCACATGTGTTGCTTCCTGTTTATTATCGTCTGAACCTGACCTCCATCTATACTTATCTGGAACAACGCTTTGGGAAAAGAAGTTATAAAACAGGGGCCTGGTTATTTTTGATTTCGCGTACCATAGGTGCTTCAGCTAGGTTGTATTTGATGGCCAATGTGCTGCAAATTAGTTTGTTTAATGCCCTGGGTATTCCTTTTGCTATTACCGTTATTATTACGATTGCTCTTATATGGCTTTATACCTACCGAGGAGGTGTAAAAACTATTATATGGACAGATACCTTGCAGACTGTTTTTATGCTTACATCTGTTGTTATTACCATTGTCTATATTGCGAAGTCAATGAATTTAAATGTAAGTGGGGTAGTTGAACTAATTAGTCAGAGTGAGCTTTCTCGGGTTTTTGTATGGGATGATTGGAGTTCGAAACAGCATTTTTTAAAGCAGTTTATCAGTGGTGCTTTTATTACTATTGTGATGACCGGGCTGGATCAGGATATGATGCAAAAGAATCTGTCCTGTAAAAATTTGAAAGAAGCCCAAAAAAATATGAAATGGTATGGCTTTGCTTTTATTCCTACTAATGTACTTTTTTTGTCGTTGGGCGTGTTGTTGTATGTCTTTGCTCAGCGTGAGGGGCTGGCCTTACCTGAACGCTCCGACGACCTCTTTCCTATGATTGTAAATAGTGGAGCATTGCCGGCAGTGGTAGGGGTCTTTTTTATTATTGGTTTGGTAGCGGCAGCATATAGTAGCGCCGATTCGGCTTTGACCTCTTTAACGACTTCCTTTACGGTGGATATAATGGGTTCATCAAACCACGGTGAAAACCTATCCAAAAGAACCCGCATTTTGGTGCATCTTACTTTTTCGGTATTGTTGATACTTGTGATACTGATATTTAGAGCACTCAAAGAAGATAGTATTATAAGCACTGTGTTTACCATAGCAGGATATACCTATGGTCCTTTGTTGGGATTGTATGCTTTTGGATTGTTTTCAAAGATAAAGGTCAAGGATTATTGGGTGCCTTGGGTAGCTATTACGGCTCCCCTGGTTACCGGATTGCTGGACTATCACTCCGTTGATTGGTTTGGCTTTCAATTGGGCTTCGAAAAGTTGGTACTGAATGGGCTCCTGATGTTTATTGGACTGCTGAGTATTTGTGAGTATAAAATGTTCAATGGGCATAGGCTTGGCTAGTTTTTTTGCATACCACAAACAAATGATATGTTTAAATTTGACATAAGAAACTCGGCGAACTTAATCATTTCCCTGTGTGGGAAATACTTTATTATGGCTCATTTTATGCAATAAAAAATCACTTAGTTATTTATCGATTCATTTTTTTTTATTAATATTGTGCTACGCTTGTCTTTCAAACAAAACCAAAAATAATTTTTGATGCAGTTTACATATCAATCTCAAAAGGATGTGCGCATATACGAAGTTTTTGGTGAAGTAAATCAGTTTTTTAATTTTATCAACTTATCATTCAAACAAAAATTGCTATGAGTGAATATTTTAACAGGGTAAAAGATTACCTTATGGATTTGGAATACCGCATTGTTACTGAGGATGCAGCGGAAGAGCTTGTTGTCATCGAAAAAGAGGAAGATGGTATCAGCAATGTGGTGATTGATTGCGAGGACAGCATTGTGATAATCGAAGGTCTTTTATTTGAAATGAATGCTGGGTCAGCAGATATTTTCAAATCTTTATTGATGAAAAACCGCGAAGTGGTTCACGGTGCTTTTGCATTGGACGAAACAGGTAAAAGAGTTATTTTTCGCGACACCCTTCAGTTGGAGAATCTGGATTTAAATGAGTTGGAAGCATCATTGAACTCATTGAAGCTAGTGTTGTCGGAGTACTCCGCTGAGTTAATCGAATTTTCAAAAGCTTAAAACGAAAAAAAAATGGGAATTTTCAATAGGATATTTAAAGTAGGGCAAGCAGAAGCCCATGCAGTAGTGGATAAACTGGAAGATCCAATAAAAATGACAGAACAGGGTATCCGGGATTTAAAAAAAGATTTGGATAAAAGTCTGCAAGCCTTGGCCGAAGTGAAGGCAATGGCTATTCGTAGTAAAAAGGATCTGATGACCAATAAAGAGATGGCTAAGAATTATGAACAAAAGGCTATCTTATTGATTCAGAAGACAGAAAAAGGAGAGTTGGATCCTGCAGAGGCCGATAGGTTGGCAACAGAAGCTTTAACCCGGAAAGAAGAGGCTGTTGCTGAGGCTTCCAGGGCTCAAACAGAAGTGGATCGTTTTGAAACGAATATTGCTTCTTTGGATAAAAATATTAAAAAACTTAAAAGTACGATTGTGAGTTATGAAAATGAGCTGCGTACTTTGAAAGCACGTGCAAGGGTGAGCTCTGCAACTCAGAAAATCAATAAGCAATTGAGTGGCATTGATAGTACAGGTACTGTTTCTATGCTGGAGAAAATGAAGGAGAAAGTGGCACAGCAAGAAGCTATGAGCGAAGCTTATGGTGAGATTGCAATGGATAGCCGAAGTATTGATGATGAAATTGATGATGTGCTTTCAGAGAATAGTGTGAAAGCCACTAATTCACTGGAGGAGTTAAAAGCCAGGCTTAAACAACAGTAGTTTTTTATAATGCAATAATAAGCGAATATGGGTATCTTTGATATTTTTAAGAAAAAAGAACCTCATTACGATAGCACCAACATCCGGGTACAAGACCTGGATGTTGGTTTTGTTTTTGAGTATGATCTCTCTACATGGGAGGTGCAGGCCATCTATGAATACGACTGGGGAGATGATTATTTCACGCGTGAGTTTAAAGTAAGCAATGGGGCTCTGACTCGTTATCTGGCTATTGAAGAAGATGATGAACTGGAGATCAGTCTGTCAGAGAAAGTGAAGATCAGAACTTTGGGTGTGGATTTGATGAGTAGTTTGATGGAGCGTCAAAAGCCGCCACAAACAATAAACTATAACGGAGTAAGCTATCTATTAGAAAAAGAGGCTCCTGGTTATTTTCATGATATCGCGAAAGGTGATAGTTGGGAAGAGTTTAGATCCTGGGATTTTGTGGATAAAGAAGGTAAACATATTCTGACCATAGAACAATGGGGAGATAAAGAATTTGAAGCTTCGGTAGGCATTATCTTGCAGGAATTTGAAATTTCAAATATATTACCAGCCTCTAACTAAGTTTTATTACATTTATTTTTAATGTATAATATTCATTCTTATGAACAATGGAATTGCTAAAGTCATTATCGTCGTTATTATCGGCTTTTTCGTATTGAAAACCTGTAATATCCGAAAGTCGACACAACCTTATACAAATGCATTAACACAAACAGCTCAAAGTTGGGAGAAGTCTCCGGTGGACGATCTGGTGCGAGATCTCTCGTCTGAAAATAATTTTTCGATTATATTACTCGATATGGATTCGAGAAGCGGGAAATACTTTCATAAATATAACATTATTGTAGAAAAAGCGGATACCGTATTAGCTAATCAAACAGATTGGACAGAGGTTCCTGAATCTTTCTTTGCCATTAATGTTGATAATATGGGTATGGAGATTGTCAGCAAGAAGGATGGTAAAGTATCTAAAGTGGCAGCTCCTGCAGGATATAGTAATTATATCGGCAACGAAAAATATGGTCATTGGCGCCAAAGAGATGGCTATTCCTTCTGGGAGTTTTATGGTCAATATGCTTTTATGTCATCTATGTTTAATTTGATGACTTATCCGGCACGGCGTTCTTATTACAACGATTATCATCGTGGAGGATACTATGGCTCACGTCCTTATTATGGTCCTAAAGGAAGCAGTGTTTACGGAACAAAATCGTATACCTCTAGAAGTGGAAAGAGTACTACATGGGGTTCTAAATCGTCATCATTTAAGAATCAGGTTCGTAGTTCCGTGTCGCGTTCTACCAGCGCAAGTAAATCCCGTAGTTATTCATCCGGCTCACGTTACTCAGGAAGTAGTGCAAGAACATCTCGTAGTTCTTCAAGATACAGTGGCTCATCATCACGAAGCCGTAGTGGTGGATTTGGTAAATAAAGAATAAGCGAAACCTCGAAAATAAATACATATGAATTTGTCAGATATTTCAACAATACTTTACGAAGCGATTGCTTATATCGCAATCGGCTTCGTTATATTTTTTTTAGGGAAATTAGTTTACCAATGGGTGCATAAAGGATTTAGTGTTAAGGAAGAATTGGTTGAAAAGGATAACCTGGCCTTTGCTTTTGCACATGTGGGTTATTTTATAGGTCTGTTATTGGCTATTGGAAGTGCTATAGTGGGTCCCTCAAATGGTTTGGTACAGGATGTTATAGATATTCTTATATATGGTGTGCTGGCTATTATTTTGCTGAATGTTTCTATTTGGTTTAATGATAAAATTATCCTGCGTAAATTTTCAGTCATAAAAGAAATTATAGAAGACCGTAATTCAGGTACCGGAGTTATTGAGGGTGCTGTTTCCATCGCATCAGGACTCATTATTTTTGGTGCCGTTAGTGGTGAAACAGAAATGGGAGGCCTAGGTCATGGTATTTTAACGGCTATTGTTTTTTGGTTTGTAGGACAATTGGCTTTGATTGTTGCTGCTGCTGTTTATCAGGGGATTACGCCTTATGATGTTCATGATGAAATAGAGAAGGATAACGTAGCTGTTGGAGTGGGCTTTGCCGGAGCTTTAATTGCCATTGCTAACCTAATTCGTCATGGTGTGGCCGGTGATTTTGAAGGGTGGATACCTACTTTTACCGAAGCAGGCTTTGAATTGGTATTGGGTATTATTTTATTGCCTGTAATGCGCTTTTTAACAGATAAAATATTGTTACCCGGCCAGCGTTTGACGGATGAAATTGTAAATCAGGAACATCCCAATGTGGGGGCAGCCATTATTGAAGCGTTTGCCTATATAGGTGGTTCTGTGTTGATAACCTGGTGTTTGTAGTTGTAATGTTTAAAGTAAAAAACAGGTATTCCGCCATATTGATGGCGGCTATTTTTGCTACCGGATTCAGTGGAATCGTAGCAGAGTATCTTCTTTCGACGCTGGCAAGCTATTTTTTGGGTGATTCTACCGTGCAATGGGCCCTCATTGTGTCTACTATGATGTTTTCTATGGGATTAGGAAGCCGCATAAGTAAGTCGTTTGAGAGTCGCCTGACGGAGAAGTTTTTAATGTTGGAGTTTATTCTTTCACTGGTTGTCTCCTTTGTGCCGCTGATTGTTTATACCGCTTCAGCTTACATGCAATCGCTGTCTATCCTTATTTATTCCTGTAGCATAACGATTGGTATTCTTATTGGTATGGAGATTCCATTGGTTACCCGTATTAATGATCAATATGATGATTTAAGGGTAAATATCTCAAAAGTACTGGAAAACGATTATTATGGGAGTCTGTTAGGTGGTGTTTTTTTTGCTTTTATTGGTATTCCCTTTTTAGGTATTAATTATACTCCTTTTGTTTTGGGGCTGGTCAACTTTAGTGTGGCTATTGGGGTATATATATTCTTAAAAAAGTATATTGATTCCGGATTCAAGAAATATTTTAACGTGGCCATCGTCTTTATATCTATTATCATTATAGGTGGAGCTTTTATGGCGGATCCGATTATTAAATATGGCGAGCAAAGAAAATATAAAGACAAGGTTGTTTATGCTGAGCAAACAAGATATCAAAGAATTGTAATTACGCAGTGGAAAAAGGATTTTTGGCTTTATTTGAATGGGAACCAACAGCTGTGTACGATGGATGAAATGATGTATCACGAACCCTTGGTTCATCCGGCTATGAGTTTGCATCCTCTCCCCAAAGATGTTTTAGTGTTTGGAGGGGGAGATGGATGTGCTGTTCGGGAGATATTAAAGTATCAGACGACTGACAAAATTACCTTGGTGGATCTTGATCCTGCTATGACTAAGTTGGGAATGGAATATCCATTGTTGACAGAACTTAATAAGGGAGCACTATCAAATAAAAAAGTGGAAATACTGAATAAGGATGGCTTTGTGTTTTTGAACGAGGATACTGCCTTTTACGATGTAGTGATCATTGACCTTCCTGATCCGCGAACGGTGGAGTTGGGAAGACTGTATTCGGAAGAATTTTACAGAACGGCGTATAAACATCTCAGACCTGGCGGGGTTATCATTACGCAAGCAGGAAGTCCTTATTTTGCAACCAAAGCTTTTAAATGTATTATTAAAACGATGGAGAGTGCCGGTTTTAATACCATAGCTCTGCATAATCAAGTGATTACCCTAGGTGAATGGGGGTGGAGTCTAGGTGTTAAGACAGATGGGGCTTATCCATTGAAAAAAGCACTTCAATCCTTGCGTTTTAAAGATATTGAAACACGTTGGATCGATCATGAAGCCATGCAGTTAATAACTTCCTTTGGAAAAAATATTTATCCCGGTCAAAGTGATTCTGTTCAGGTAAATAAAATTCAGGATCCAGTACTTTACAGGTATTATTTAAAGGGTAATTGGGATTTGTATTAATGATTGAAACAGTATGAAAGAGATACAACATAAACACCTTCCGCCTCAAATATTCAATTTAAAAGCTTGGGTTGTTTTGGTGGATGAGAGTCAATTACAAAAGATTTTTTCAGATATTCTGTCTAGGGCTGGATTTAACGTGCTGGATTACTCTTCGCATCAATTTCCGGTAAATGGTTTTTCTGCTTTTTGGTTGTTGGCGGAGTCGCATTTAGCTATACATACTTTTACCAACAGTGGCTGGTGTTATGTTGAGTTATCTAGTTGTAATAAAGAAAAGGCCTTTCGGTTTAAAGAATTGGTGAAAGAGGCTTTGGTGAAGGTCACTTGGGATGATGAGATTAAGTGTAGTGAGCCAAATACACAATATAGTTAAATCAATGGCTTTATGTATCTGATTGATGATTCTGTTGTATGAAAAATAAAAAGCTATTATACTTAGGTGTTGTTGTTTACGTTATCCTTATTTATATTATTGCGCTTATAGAGAAATCAGCTCCGAATGCCAATATAAAATCTTTAACAGATGCAGTATGGTATACGGTTGTTACCCTGACTACCGTTGGCTATGGCGATTTTTATCCAGTGACAACAGTAGGAAAGGTGCTTGGGTTGTTTATTATCCTGGGAAGTATGGGTATACTCGGGTATTTAATAGGTGAAGTTACATACAGAATAAATATTTATATGGATAAAAAGAAAACCGGGTATTTTGGGACAACCTTCGAGGATCATTTTGTGATCATTGGTTGGAATATATTTGCCCATCAGGTGGCCGATCAGATATACAATGCAGGTCATAAAATTGCCTTGGTGACCAATTCTAAAAATGATTTGGAGTTGTTCAATGATTTGTATGAAAGTGATCATAGCTTTGCTTTGTTTGCTGACTACAAAAATATGGAGGCCTACAAAAAGATTAATATCACCAAGAGTAAAGCTGTTTTTATTAATTTTAAGGAAGATACTGAAACACTGGTTTTTGTGTTGAATATTAAGAAGGAATTCCCTCGTTTAAATATTGTGATTAACTGTACAAATCCGGAATTGAAAGCAACCTTGGAGAACACAGGGGTTAATCATGTAGTCGCCCGCCACGAAGTAGCTTCAAGGATGGTGGCCAGCTTTTTGTTTGAGCCACACGTGGCTGAATTTACCGCGGACCTTATTTCCACAGGAGTTGATGATTATGATCAGGATATACGACAGTTTAAAGTAGGGGATACTAATCCCTATGTGGGACAAAGGTATTTGGATGCTTTTGTTAATATGAAAAGGGAATTAAATATTATTTTGATTGGTTTGGTGGTAGATGGTAAACTAATAAAGAACCCGGCCGATGATCAGCTCATTGCACCGGATAATTATCTGATTGTTATCTCAAGAGGGAGTGATAAGGCTAGGTTGGAAAAAATATTTGCGGTCAGGGAAGGATTCTGATATTCGAATTTTGAGGTGTTGATGGTTGTCTTTATGCAGGGATCGGTTTCTGCAGGGATAAATTGAATGCAACTAAGGGATTTTTATTTGCATTTTGATAAATAATTTCACTAAATTGTAATAGTCAATCTATTAATAGCTTTAGCATTGTAGCAATGATGCAAGTGAAACCCTGAGCTTATGTCGTTTGTGTTATTTAACAGAATTGTTAGTTGCCCGTGGCCAAGTAAGTCAAGAACTTATTTCTTGTTTTTTCTTGTCTTGTTTACTCATTTGTTGCAATATGCGGATGCCCAAGATGCCATTTATGATGCCAATGGGGAGGAGATAAATGTTGAAGCTTATTTTAGCAAGGCAGAGGAAAATATTGCTTTGGGAGATATCAAGGAAGCAACCAGATATATCAATGCTGTTGCTGAAGGATATTGGAATAAGAAGGATTATTATAAGGCTATTGAATATTATATTAGGTCGATTAAGTTAAATTCAGAGATAGGTAACGAAAGTGGAATCGGGGCGATATCCTGTAATTTAGGAATGATTCATGCCGATCTGCAAGATTATGAAACTTCGTTAAAGTATTTTAATACGGCTATTTCTATCCGAAAAAAACTAAAAGAGACCAATGGTTTAATTTCTGCACATATCAATGCATCGGTGGTTCTGAATAAGTTGGAGCGCTATGCTGAATCTATAGAGAATCTTGAAGATGCCCTTTTGTTAGCCACCGAAAATAGTGATGCCGACCAGATGAAAAGTTGTTATGGTATGCTGGCTGAAACATATGAAAAACAGGGGGATGGCGAAAAAATGATAGCTTATTATAACCTGTATCGTACATTTCATGAACTAGTGGAGCGTAGCAAAAGGCAGGATGTGCTGGAAAAGGCCCGTGAAGCAGAACTGAAAGCGCAGAACCTTGCCTCCCAAAAAAGAATCAAAGAATTAGAGTTGATCAATGCGCAACAAAAATTGGCAGAACAGAAAAAATTATTGACGCAAAAGGATACGGTGTACAACCAATTGATGCTGGAACATTCTAAAAGTGAGTTGGCCAATGCTTTGATCAATAATTATCTACAACTGAAAGACCTAAAAATTTCTCAGAGTACAGAAAAGTTAAAAAGAGAAGAGATATTTGTTCGTGTATTGTCAATTCTGGTATTGACTGTTTTGACTTTGTTACTTCTTTTGTTTTATTTTCATCAGCAAAAGCGAAAATCTAATAAGGTACTTAGTAAGCAGAATGCCGAAATAAATCGTCAACACCATGAAATTCTAGAACAACAAAAAGAACTGGAAAGGTATTACAACATCATCAGTTTAAGGAACGAGCATATTACCAGTAGTATCAACTATGCCAAGTTGATACAGCAGGCTGTTCTTGGAAAAAAAAGTGATATCAGTGCATTGTTTAAAGACGCCTTTATATTCTTTAGGCCCAAGGATATTGTAAGTGGTGATTTTTACTGGTTCAAAAAGGTGAATGGATATGCGATGTTGGCAGTGGCCGATTGTACAGGTCATGGTGTGCCGGGAGCTCTGATGTCTATGTTAGGTATTAATTTAATTAATCAGATAACCAATAGTGGTATTCATGAGGTAGATGCTATACTGGAGCAGTTAAGTATTGGTGTTAACAAGGCTTTAAATGAGAATGTTAATATGGTGAGTAGTGATGGTATGGATATTTCCTTACTGTGTATTGACGAAAAAAATAAACAGATGTATTTTTCTGGGGCAAAGCACAATCTATACTACATACAGGATAAGAAATTGAAGGTGCTAAAGGGTGATCGTTGTTCAATAGGTAGTTATGGAGCGTCTCATTTTAAAACTAAGAGATTCACTAAGTACCAGGTGGATATTTCACTGCCCACATCGATTTATGCTTTTTCTGATGGTATAGTGGATCAGTTTAATGAAAGTGATGATAAGAAGTTTATGCGCTCGCGATTGAGGTCGCTTCTGCTTAGAATTTATACGAAAACAGGGGCCGAACAAAAAGCCTTGATCAGTAAGACCTTTAACGATTGGAAAGGGCGGCAAACACAAACAGATGATGTTCTGTTGATAGGTGTTAATTGGCAACCTATACATGAAGTTATGATGTGAATCTGTTCGTCACAATGGATATGCAAGTGATGATGTTATTTTGAGAGTGTTATAGGAACATTGGTCTTACTCCCATAGGTGACTAAGTCTGGTGCGTTCCATATGGCATTGAAAAAAAATTGAACATATGAAAAAACTTACCTCTTCTAGTGCTTTATTTTTAATGGCTATGTGCTGTTTGTTGGAGTCTGTTGTGGCTCAGAAACCTATTGTTCCAGATCCTACATTTTATGTGGATAGCTTGAATCGCTATTATATGCAGGCAGATCTTCCTGTTTTCTTATCAATTTCGCATGATTTAGATAGTGAGGGGAAAAAATTGGCTCCTTCTGATCAGGGAGATGTGATGAATGAGCGAAAGGCGATTTATATGGATGGGCATGGCAAACATAAACTCAGACATATGGATGGGCATCAGGGGAAAACGTTGGATGCTTTTACCATATATGCGGATGGAAGAGCCCCAAAGACCTACGTTAGACCTAATGATGCCCCTATTTATAAGGGTAAGGATCGTCTGTTTTTTGGCGCTGGTCTGGTTCTTTCCTTGGAGGCAAGGGATGAGATGTCGGGTTTGAAGCGTATTTATATCTCTAAAAATAAAGAGCCTTTTAGTGGTTTCGTGGATGATTTAGAGGTGTTGCAAGAAGGAGATTATTTATTGCAATATTATGCTACAGATCGTGTGGGAAATACTGAAGCAACGAAGCAATATCGGTTTACGCTGGATTTAACGCCGCCCAAAACCTATTATCATATCGTGGGAATAGCCAAGAATCAAATTATTTCAACCAGCACCCGCTTGTACCTTACATCCTCCGATAGTTTGTCTGGTGTGGCACATACTTATTATTGTTTTGATGAGGACGTATGGAAAGTCTATAGTGGTAGTGATTTTGATGTAGCGCAATTGGCTGATGGACACCATACTTTAAGCTATTATTCTGTGGATATGGTCAATAATAAAGCCGCAAAAGAACAGCTGAAGTTTTATCTGGATAAAACGGCTCCGATTGTTTCGGCGGATGTTTTAGGAGATAAATTTATAGTGGGCGACAAGGTTTATTATTCGGGACGAACGAAGTTGAAGTTGACCGCTGTAGATAATAAGTCTGGTATTAAGGACGTCTTGTATGCAATAGATAATGATGAGTTTGGAGCTTATACGGATCCTTTTTATTTGCCCGGCAAAACAGGTAAACATATTGTGAAGTATTTTGCCCGAGATAATGTTGATAACGATAAGAAATATTCGGAATATAAGCATGTGGTTGGTATTGTTTATGTGGATTTGACAGGGCCGGATTTAAACTATGTGCTAAAAGGAGCCCATTTTAAAAAGGGAAACATGCATTATATTTCAGCGAAAACGGATGTCGTTCTCCAAGCATCAGATCGGGAATCGGGGTTGAAACAAATTAAATATAGAATTGATGGAAGTGAGGAATTGGATTATATTAAACCATTGAATATTGAAGAGGATGGGTTGCATAAAATTACAATTGTAGGTTATGATAATGTGAATAATCGGAATGTGGAGCATTTTGAATGTACGGTCGATAATGTACCTTCCGATATTTTTGTAACTTATTCGGCCTCTCCAATGGATACGATCAACCAAATACCCGTGTATCCATCTTATACTTCTATCTTTTTAGCCGGAACAGATGCCGGAACAGAATGTCATCGAATTTCTTATTCCATAAACGGACAAGCTTTTCAGGTTTATGATAATAAAATTACCGGATTCAAAAAGAATGTAGATGTGGAGTTAAAGATTGTGGCAGAAGATAAGGTTAATAATAAATCGGAGATAGTGATTAATTTTAAAACCAATTCATTGTAATCATATTTTAGTCTGCCATCAAGTGAAGGTGATTAGGTTGGTTAATTATGTGTGAGATGTGTAGGGTATCTGATAGTCTGTTTATTCACCATTAAAACTGATGGATCCTTTGTTTTCTTCATGGGCATCGTAGGCATATATTTTACGTAATAAGTCGGCATACTTATTATATAAAACCCTTCGTTTCAGCTTTAAGGTGGCTGACAGTTCACCCGTAGGTGCAGTCCACGGTTCACAAACTACTCGAAAGCGTTTGATTTGTTCGTGTTGTCCCAATTGTTTGTTTGCATGGTTCACTTCTTTTTGATAGGTTTTTAGAACCATTTGATTTTTAATTAGTTCTTTGTTGTCGCGGTAGTGTATTTTATGTTCGTGCGCAAAGGAGTGCAGGTGGTCGAAATTGGGAGAAATTAGGGCGCTGGCATATTTCTCGCTTTCACCAACAACCATGGCTTGCTCAATGAATATGGATTCTTTCATTAAGTTTTCAATGGCTTGAGGGGCGATGTATTTTCCGCTGGATGTTTTGAACATCTCTTTTTTTCTATCGGTAATTTTTAAAAATCTGCCGTTGATAATCTCCCCCACATCTCCTGTGTGGAACCACCCATCTTTATCAATTACCTCGGCGGTAAGTTTAGGAGCTTTGTAATAACCTTTCATCACACAGGGTCCTTTGGTAAGTATCTCACCATCTTCATCTATGCGAACTTCAATATTTTTCATAATAGGTCCTACCGTTCCTATCATTAAATTGCCTGGAGTTTTTGAGTAATTGGTGGCAATAACTGGAGATGTTTCGGTTAGTCCATAACCTTCCATTAAGTGAATGCCAGCAGCAAAAAAGAGTCTGCTTAATCGAGGTTGAAGAGCTGCACCACCCGAGATTACAAAATGCAGATGGCCACCAAAAGATTCTTGCCACTTACTAAAGACGAGCTTACGTGCTATCTTGAGTTTCCAGCTATATAGTAGGTTGTTATTGTTTTCCTTGCTGTATCGTTCACCTAGGCGCATGGCCCAAAAGAAGATGATTTTTTTAATGCCTGATAAGTCTTCTCCCTTTGAAACGATTTTATCATAGATGCGTTCAATTACTCGCGGAACCGTAGCAAAGGCATTGGCTTTTACGGAAGCCATGTCGGCTGCAATAGTACCCAGGTTTTCTGCGTAATAAATAGTGCAGCCCTTGGCTTGAAAGAGATAGTTGACCAAGCGTTCATATACGTGACACAAAGGTAAAAAACTTAGGACTCTGGTGTCTTCGTTTAGCTCAAACAAATCCCAAACGCCTTGCATATTACTCATCAGATTACTGTGAGTAAGCATTACTCCTTTGGGTAAGCCGGTTGTTCCTGAGGTGTAAATAATTGTTGCTACATCTTCTGGTGTAATGTTTTTTTGAATTTCTTTATAACGAGCATTGTACTTTGTTTTTTGATCTGCCCCTGCTTGAGAAATAACACTCCAGCAACGGGCTCCTTCAACATCGTTAAAGGTAAGTACTTCTTGAACCGTACCCACTTTATTGGTGATGGGTTTGATTCTATTGTAGAGGGACGTGTCAGAGACAATGGCCATACGAACTTCTGAGTGCTTGAAAATATGTTCGAATTCTTCTTCGCTGATGGTAGGATACACGGGAACATGAATGACGCCTATCATAGCCATGCCCATGTCAACAAAGTTCCATTCGGGGCGGTTGTTTGAAACGGTGGCAATTTTGTCTCCCGGCTCAAATCCCATGCTTAAAAGACCCAAAGCAAACTTTTTGGCATTGTCGTAATATTCTTTTGCATTGGATTTATACCAATGACCATTGCTCTTTGAACAAAGGATTTGATTTTGAGGCTTGGTTTTTTTTAGGTGTTTTAAAATATCAAAGGTTCTCTCAAAAATCATCTTATTATTACTATTTTTCAAACAAATGAGCTATTGGGGCATATAAAATTTGTGTAACCAAAATCATTTATTACTTTTCGATGTTGCATTAAAGGGGTGCAATTTAGCATTTATTTGAATAAAAGAAATCGTGATGGCATTAAAAAAATGGCTTGTAGTATTTATCGTTTTTATTGTTAGTAATGGTCTTCTGTATGCGCAAGAGGCGGCATCTGTATCGCTTGTTTTTGTGGGAGACGTGATGGGACATGGTACGCAAATAAAAAGTGCCTTTGTTCCAGAGACCAAGCAATACAGTTATGAAGGTTGTTTTAAGTATGTACGTAATATTTTTGAGGAAGCTGATTTTACCATCGCTAATTTGGAGGTGACATTGGCAGGGCCTCCATTTAAAGGGTATCCACAATTTAGTTCTCCCGATGCACTGGCTATTGCCATGAAAGATGCAGGTGTTAATGCTATGGTAACGGCTAATAATCACTGTGTTGACAGACGAAGAAAAGGCCTGGAAAGAACCATTGATGTGTTGGATAGCCTTGCTATTCCGCATACGGGCACATTTAAAAATCAGTCGGATAATGAACGTAATAATCCTATGTTATTGCGTAAAAACGGAATTAAAATTGCTCTTATTAACTATACTTATGGAACCAATGGAATACCTGTGAGTAAACCCAATGTGGTGAATTTTTTGGAGAAGGATGTTGTAGTGGCAGATATAGAAAAGGCGAAAAAACTTCGGCCGGATAAGATCATTGCCTTTGTACATTGGGGATTGGAATATCAAACACAAGCCAATAAAGAACAGAAGATGTTTAATCAGGTTTTTAAAGAGAACGGGGTGGATGTGGTGATTGGTTCGCACCCTCACGTAGTACAGCCTATTGAATATGAAGAAGATCATTTTGTGGTTTACTCCTTGGGTAACTTTATTTCTAATCAGCGGACAGCTCCCCGGGATGGAGGGGTGATGGTTCGTTTGGAACTGACAAAGATTGGCGATAAAACTGAAGTAAGTGATGCCGGTTATTACTTGACCTGGGTTTATACCCCCATCATAAATGGTAAAAAGGAGTTTATGGTATTGCCTGTTACTGCTTTTGAACAGGATGCACAGTTTATGGATGCCAAGGCACATAAACGCCTAATAAAATATGGTCAAGAGGCTCGGAATATTTATAAGAATAATATTAAAATAAAAGAGTATTTCTTTGATAAGAATTTACCAGGATGGGTGAAGAATTCGCCGCTGTTATCTGGAGTCGGCCAACCGTAAAATATTTTGTAGATACCCCAATTGATTTAATTATCTTTGCCTAAAACAGAACGATTATGAAATTACCAGTTATCAACCTGCCACCCTTGTTAAAAAATAAGTATATCCTTTCATTAGTGGTATTTGGTGTTTGGGTAACTTTCTTTGATCAGAATAACCTTTGGGACAGGGCCAAATTGTCATCTAGGATCAATCAGTTAGAGAAACAAAAGCACCACTACGAGGTAGAGATAGAACAAAACGAACGTAAGCTTAGTGAAATAAAAGAAAGTCCGGAAAGTCTGGAGAAGTTTGCCCGTGAGCAGTATCTGATGAAAAAGAAAAACGAAGATATTTTTGTGGTGATTGAAAAAGAAGATTAAGGACAGTATATCTTGTGTATACAGTCCTTCATGTTTTTAAATTTTTATTGTGGCTTAGTAGCTCGTATCATCTCTCTTTTACCTGGAGGTCCAGCCAGTCTTTCTACGTTAAATCCAATGTCTTGCATGGTTCTGCGCACAATGCCTTTTGCGCAATAAGTGGTCAGGATGCCACCGGGAAGCAACGCTTGATAAGCTTTTTTAAATATTTCTTTGGTCCATAATTTAGGTTGAATCTCCGGAGCAAAAGCATCAAAATAAATCAAGTGGTATTGCTGTTGGAGGATAACCTTTTTAAAATCAACTTTTTGTTTGTTGAGGTAAAAGTTATCCTCTATTCTGTTTTCTTTTTCCCATTTGGATAGATGAAGCTGTTCAAATAGCTCCTTGTGTTTGCCCTCAAAAAAATTACCGTAGTTAAGTTGGCTAAGCAGTTTTTGATCTAAGGGGTATTTTTCTAATGAATGGTAATGGATTTCATGATCTTTTTTATGTATAGCCGTTAAAAAGGCATTTAATCCTGTTCCAAACCCAAATTCAAGGATGTTTATTTTGCGGCATGATATCTGGTGTAAGCCCGCCTCTATAAATACGTGTATTGATTCTTGAACAGCTCCATTGGTAGAGTGGTAATGTTCGTTCAGTTCTGGTACAAATAGTGTATGAGAACCGTCTTTGGATGTGATGATCTCTGTTTTGCTCATAAAAGTATTATTCAACGACAAATTTAGGAAAAGGGATTCTTTTACCATCGTTATGAAGTAAAAAACTATTTTTACGGGATATATGTGGATGAGAGCTAACTATAGAAAGAGAACGAAAAGAGATGCGAAAGATTATTCATGTTGATATGGATGCGTTTTTTGCTTCTGTGGAGCAGCGCGATTTTCCAGCCTTAAAAGGTAAGCCTGTGGTGGTGGGAAGCCCTTCGATGCGAGGCGTGATTGCAGCTGCCAGTTATGAGGCGCGTAAGTATGGCGTAAAGTCGGCGATGCCATCTCAGACGGCCCTTAAAAGGTGTCCGCACCTGATATTTCAGCCCCATCGCTTTGATGTGTACAAAGCAGTTTCGGCACAGGTGATGGATATTTTACATCAATATACTGACCTGGTGGAACCATTGAGTATTGATGAGGCCTTTCTGGATGTAACCACCAATAAAAAAAATCATAAATCGGCCACTATCATTGCCCGTGAAATTAAACAACAAGTGTTTGAGAAAACGCAGTTGACTGCTTCGGCCGGTATCAGTGTTAATAAGTTTTTGGCTAAGATAGCTTCAGATCAGGATAAGCCTAATGGATTGTTTGTGATTAAGCCGGATGAAGTACTGCCCTTTATTGAAAAATTGTCTATCAAGGATTTTTTTGGGGTAGGTAAAAAAACTGCTGAGAAAATGAATAGACTGGGCATATTTACGGGTAAGGATTTGCAAGCCTGGAGTTTAAATGGGTTGGTGAAACATTTTGGGAAAGTGGGTAACTTCTATTATTCTATCTCCAGAGGGGTTGATGATCGTCCGGTGGTTCCCAATAGAATCAGAAAGTCCGTGGGTATTGAAAATACCTTTGTACATGATTTGGAAACGGCCGTGGAACGACAAAAACAATTGGAGCTCCTCATAGAAGGTTTGTGGGAGCGAGTGCATTCATCAAAAAAGTATGGGAGAACAATGACCCTGAAAATAAAGTTCAATGATTTTAAACAACTTACCCGTAGTAAAACGGTTTTGCATCGGATAGAAACATTAGAAGGATTGTCTAATATGGCAATACAGCTAATGGACGAAGTGGAGTTTCAGAAGAAAGTTCGCTTAATGGGCCTAAGTGTATCTAACATGGAGGGTGAGCAGAGTCATAATGACCCTGTGCAATTGACAATAGACTTTGATTGATAAAAATCCACTTTTCCAAAGTGTGATAATCTGGAAAAGTGGATGTTTATTTATTGAACCGCCTGTATTTGGTCCAGTAACTCTAGCGACTTAGACATTAGGTCTGTTCGCAATTTGTTGTAATATTTCTTTACCAGTTTACGGTTGTTTTTACCGTCGGGGTGATTGGTTCTCGCTATGAATTCATTCCGCATTCTGATTGCCTCAGTAAGTATAGGAGTAATATCTTCTTCCTTAACAGTATTCATAAGTGTAAGCTTCAAATAACCTTGTGTTACAATTTCTGAAGCCAGATAATTGATGTCTTTTTTTAGTTCTCTAATATTTGCCATGATCTTATATTTTATGGTATAATAATGATGCAATATACATTATATTTTGCAGGCGTCAAGCGATGTCTAATGGAATCTGTAAAATGCTTGATGGATTAATCAGAGAATTAAACATGTTCGTAAAATTAAACATCCCCTTAACCCTATATTTCAGTATTTGAGCATGATAATTGTTATTTTAGCATTATTGCGTTAAGATGTGCTATCGGATGATTTGAATAGGTTACACCATCGAATGATAACTTCAAATATCCAGCGTATAAAAAGAACTTGCGCATTGTTAGTATTGTCATCATCAATAATATTTAAACACATGAAGAAAGTGTATTATTTATCAACCTGTTCTACCTGTCGCAGGATAATTAAGGAGGTTGAGCCCGATAATGATTTCATATTTCAGGATATAAAAAATGAGCCACTAAGCAAAGAGCAATTGGATGATATTTTTGCACTTGCGGGTAGTTATCAAAGTATTTTTAATAAGCAAGCACGAAAATATCGAGAGTTGGGACTACATTCTCAGGAATTGAGCGAAGATAAGATGCGTGAGCTAATACTTGAAGAATATACTTTTTTAAAGCGCCCTGTTTTTATAATCGATAACCAGATATTTATTGGGAATAGTCGTAAGGTTATTAATGAATTAAGTGCATTTATGCAGGTTCATAAAAAGCATTCGCTTTCTTCCCATTAACTGTCGAGCCATTCTTTAAATACAGAAGCCTTAGCCCTGCTGACCACAAATTTCTCGTCGAACTGAGGTAAAAGTTTTACTACTAATTTACCGCCAAAATAATTTTCAAGCGAATGAATGGCTTTTAGGTTGACGATAGCTTGCCTGTTGGCTCTGATAAAAACGGCCGGATCCAGTTCTTCTTCTAGTTTGTCGAGGGTGAAGTTGATCATATGTTGTTTTTTGTCGAAGGTGACCGCATAGGTGGTTTTGGCTTCAAAATAGATGTAGGCAACATCTTCGACCGGGACGGCAAAGAAAGCATCACGTTTGGATACCAGGAAGCGTTTTCGGTATTTGGCTTCTCCTTCTTTTATGCCTTTAACCAGTTCGGCATAATTGATGTTTATTTGGTTTTCGTTTTCGAAAAGCTGCATTACATTTTCCATCTTTTTGATGGCTGCCAATAAGGATTCTTCCTTAACCGGTTTTAGAATGTAATCAATACTGTTTAGTTTAAAAGCTTTTACAGCATACTCATCATAGGCTGTGGTGAAGATAATGGCACTCTTGACCTCTACTTTGTCAAAAATTGAAAAACTTAGTCCGTCTGCCAGTTGAATATCTAAAAATATAAGGTTAGGATGTTCATTGTTTTGGAGCCATTCAACAGTTTCAGATATACTGTCAAAAATGTCTAAAACTTTCCATTCTGGTCTTAGTTCTTTGATCATGCTTTCCAGCATCCTAGCTGTGTGCATCTCGTCTTCTACGATTATTGTATTGAATGCCATTGTTTTAAATTTATATGATTAATCAATCAAGGGTATTTCTACTTTAAAGAAATGGTCATCTTCTATGATCTTGTATTCTTCGTCTGTTAAAATTTTTAAGCGTTTACCTAAGTTCGACAAGCCTGTTTTTGTTGAATAGGTCGATTCTTTTATTTGCTTGTTGTTCTTTACAAATAGTTTTTGTCCATCCATTCCTATATGGATGGACAAAGGTTTGGAACGGGATGTAATATTGTGCTTAATGGCGTTTTCTACCAAAACCTGTAAGCTGAGGTGAGGGAGTCTTTTGTTTTGCACCTCATCGGGAACATCTACATGGACTTTTAATCCTTCGCCAATTCTAGCAATGTGGAGTGTGGTGTAGGCATTTAAAAATTTTAATTCATCTTTGAGAGGAATGGCTGCATGTCCGGCTCCAATTAACAAGTAGCGGTATACATCCGTAAAATTTTCTGCAAAGGTAATGGCTTTGTCCTTATCAGTTCTAATAATGGCGATCAGTGTGCTCAAATTATTGAATAAAAAATGGGGGTTCACCTGATCTTGTAAGGCCTTGTAGTCGGTCAGTATTTTATCTTGTTTGAGTTTTTCATTTTCTACCATGAAATACTCTAAACTTTTATGAAAGTTGTGGGCAATAATAAGGATGACGTAAATAATCATATATAAGATTCCAAAAGCCAATGCTAAGTTATGTGTTTCCGGATCGTCGATGAGGTTTACTACGAAAATGGGTTCCACATGTGGAACGATACGCTCCATGAAAATCATCCAGCCCAAGGAGAAACTTAGTAGCAGGAGGGTTCTTTTTTTAACCTCCGTGTGCCAAGGATATCTTTTTGCAATTAAACGATCAAATAATAATACTGTTTCTGTGAAAATAAAAAACATGAAAAGACTAAACAAATAGCCTGTCCAGTGTAGGTGTTTTTCTTTTAAAATAAGCTCATGTACAATGTAATAAAAAGAGGAAGCCATTAATAACACAAACACAAGTCTTTTTCGGAAACTAACAAAGGTGCTGTCCTTATGCAATTTCCGCCAATGTTTACATTTGTCGTCTATGTTTTTTAGCTTTCTCATTTATTCATTTGTTAAATGTAAAAGGTCGCCTGCAAAAAATCTAGTAATTATGAAAAGATATTTACATTGCATTTTAAAACCTAATTGTTAACACACTTTTGTATGTTTTTTTACAGGCAACCTTTGTTCTTGTTCTAATAGTCTCATCTTTGATAAATTGTTCCCGACTAAGATGCTTGATAACTAAAGTTACGAACGCACCAAAGTCGGGACACTAAACACATAATAATTACATTAATAAATACATAAACCGAGTTTCTGGTTTGATATAGGGTGGGCCAGTGGCAGCGCTTCCATACCGCACCGTCGGAGTATTTATAACAAACCTAATGCTTTTTGATACCTGGTTTTTAGTACTTGAAAGTTTGCTAATGCTTTAATTTCCTGAGAGTAAGCGTCTTGCCACGAGGCTTGTGCATTGAGCAGATCTGTTGTCGTATTCAGACCTACTTCATAGCTGGCTTGTGTTTCTTCCAGACTCTCTTGTGCTTCTTGTTTGTTTTTTTGTGCCCATAGTATTGATTCGTATCCTTCTTGTAATTGAATCATCACCTGTTGTACTTCTAGCTGAACTAACTCTTGCGAATCGCTCAGATTAAGTTGAGCTTGTTCTATGCGGGCTTGTGCTGCCGATTTTTTATGTTTTTTTTCGCCCCAGTGGAATATGGGTATCGATAAGGATGCTCCCAATGTCACCAGACCATCGTCATATAAATCGCCATACTGACTGTATTGGTAGGCTACTTGTGCTCCCAGTTGGGGAAGAAAAGCAGCATTGACCATCTTTTTTTGATAATCAGATAGCTGCGCCTGTCCATCCAGTATTTTTAGTTCCTGGCGGCCAGCGAGTGCTTTTTCAGTACTGTTAGACATATCTGGTAAAATGGGGTTCTGATTTACCTTTTCGGTTATTTCGATATCGGTACTTAGTGGTAAACCTATTATCCGACAAAGATTCATTTGCATGATACGGTAGCCATTGCGAGCCTTTAATAGTTTTAGTTCTGCATCGTTTTTTTGAACCGTTACCCTTAGTTTTTCACTTTTAGGTACAAGGCTTAACTCATACATATCTTTTAGTTGGTCTTCGAGGCTGTCGAGCATTTGTACATACTTCTCTGCTAGCTTCACCGTCTCATTCATCGCAGCCAATTGCCAATAGGCCTGATCGGTGTTTAATATCACTTCGGCTTCCTTCAATTGGTAGGCTTGCTCACTGATTTCTACTCCGGTGCTGGCCATCTTGTTTCCTAAACGCACTTGGCCACCGGCGTATATAGCTTGCTGAGCTGTTACGCCTGCTTCAAGTATGGATAGTTTTTCTGTTTCAAGGGTCATTCCCGGAAAATAGGCATTGCTTGCTCCAGCCCCTGCTTCTGGCCCTGTAGGTAATTGAAATCCGGGGATCCCAATATTTTCTAAGGTGGGCATGAGAGAAGCAGAACCGCTGGCGTCAATGCGAGGTAAATAATTGGTGAAGGCTTCCTTCTTTTGCGCCTCGGCTTCTACTTTTTGTAAGGCCGATACTTTCAGTGACTTGTTGAACTCCAGCGCCAGGTTGCGGGTTTCTTCAAGGTTTAAAGGCTTTTTTTGTGCCTGGATAGATAGTGCAGAAACGATCCATCCGAAGCAAATTATCCATGTTTTTATATAGTATTTCATGTCTGAAATTTATTATTTAAGTGTATTCGATGCTACTCTCCAATAAATTTGTGCCGTCTGTTTGCGCGTTATATGGATCATCAAATATGCATATTTTGTTGTAATCATGGTTTAGTCGTGTAATGTTTTGGTATTCACTCTGTAGAGGATGGCATACAATACGGGTACTACCAGTAGGGTAACCAGTGATCCGATCAAGAGACCAAACATAACTGCCACTGCCATACCTTTAAACATAACGTCAAATAGCAAAGGTATCATACCTAAAATGGTTGTTAATGAAGCCATCATAACAGGACGCATCCTGGATACAGCAGAGTTGATAATGGCATTTAGCTGATCTACGCCGTTGTTTATCTCAAAGTTTATTTCATCGAGTAGTACAATGGCATTTTTTATCATCATACCAATGAGTCCCAGTGTACCAATGATGCCCATAAAACCAAATGGCGTAGACATAATGTGGTGACCAAGTGCTACCCCAACTAATGCCAGAGGTACAACTCCCATCACTATCATGGGTTGTTTTAAATTGTTGAACAGTAATATGATGATAAGTACCATTAGTCCGATCGCAAGGGGCAGCAACGAGAACAGGTTTTCATTGGCTTCTGCACTATCCTTGTGATCGCCTAGCCATTCCAGCTGATAACCATGTGGTAGTTCAATGGCTTCCACACCTTTGCTAACGGAGGTCCACAGTTCGGGAGCAGTCACTCCATCAACGGGATTACATTGTGCTTTGATAGCTCTGATGCCATCGTAACGTCGGATGGTTCCATTTTGCCAGCTTACCTTCACAGAATCAATAACTTGCCCCAGGGGTGTGCTGTTCATGGTATTGCCCCAAACGGGTACGGATGCGATGTTCTCCACATGCTTACCAATGGGTTCTTCCATTTTGAGTATGACGGGAAGCATATCTTCACCCTGATACAGTGCACCTACCGGTAAACCATTGGAAGCTATAGCTAAGGAATTGGCCACGTTGCTTCTCGTGATTCCTGTTAAGCGTGCCTGATCAATAGAATATTCAGGTGTAAGTATCTTCGACTGGTTTTTCCAGTTGTCTGTTACGATTTGTGCCAGGGGACTGGCGCGCATAACTTCTTTGGCTTGTTCTGCCAAATCATGTAATACCGCAGGATCGGGCCCTGTGAATTTGGCTTCTACCAGATATTCGCTAAATATTGGGCTGTACGTTCTTGATCTTACAAAAGCCTGTGGATATTTTTGCTGTAAAAATGGTATAATCTCAGCCGCTGTTTTTTGCGCTGTTTCAAAATCTTCGGCGTCAACAATTAACTCTCCGTAGTTATTGTTGCTTGTGTTCATGGGGCGTAAAAGTGTGTAACGGGCTGGTGTTTGTCCCAAGGCGATTGTGATGTTTTCAACTCCCTCCCAATCTTTTAGATCCTCATAAACCTGATCAAGATCTCTCTCTACCTGATAAATATCGCTACCCTGTGGTAACCAATATTCAATTACGTATTGAGGATAGTCTAGTCCTGGCATAAACTCTTGCCTAACAAATTTAAAGGACCATAGAGATACAAATAATAGTATGGTGGTTACGATAATAAAAACTGTTTTGTGCCATAACATCTGTTTTAATACGTTTTTAAACCATCTATAGATACCATTATTGTATGGGTCTTCATTTTCGTCTTGTTTTTTTGCACTTTGTTTTTTATAAAACCAACTGGCCATGTAAGGTGTTTGAATCATAGCAAATACCCAACTTAAGAATAGTGATATTGCAAGTACATAAAACAAAGATTTCAAGAATTCTCCTGCGGCACCAGGGGAGAATCCCAGAGGCATAAAGGCTAGGATGGCAATGACTGTTGCCCCCAATAGAGGTATGGCTGTTTTCTGTGCCGTATTGATAAAGGCCTTTTTTCGATCCATACTTGATTTGAGATCTATCAGAATGCCATCCGCAATTACGATTGCGTTATCGACCAACATACCCATGGCCACAATGATAGCAGCCAACGATACGCGTTGTAGTTCTATGCCTACTGCCTCCATGACAATAAAAGTACCAAGTATGGTAAATATTAGGCCACTGGCGATTAGCAGACCAGAACGAAGTCCCATGGCAAATAAAAGCACAATGATCACAATTAGTACCGATTCTATTAGGTTGATCATAAAGCCATTGATGGCAATGCTAACCCTCTCTGGCTGGAAGTAGACTTTGTTAATTTCAATGCCGACAGGCAGATCTTTTTGGATTTCAGCAATTTTGTTGTCAAATATCTCTCCAATCTTTACAACGTTTACTTTGCTTTCTACGGATACAGCTAAGGACATTGCATTCTTTCCATTGTATTTAAGTCCACTTCGCTTAGGAGTATAAAAGCTTCTCTCTACAGTTGCAATTTCACCTAAGACAAAAGAACCACCACCAGGAAGTTGAACCAGTAGGTTTTTGATGTCATCGATACTTTTAAATTTGGCGCCCAGACTTAGTCGGATTCGTTCAGTACCAACCACTACGCTTCCCGGATTAACAGTGCTCGATTGGTCATTGATGGCTTGAACAATAAGCATGGGGTTAATGCCCAGTTGTGCGAACTTTTCGGTAGAGAATTTGATATCTACGGTTTCGGTTTGTTGTCCGAAGATTTCTATTCTTCGGATATTGTCTACCAATAATAGTTCTCTTTTGATGTATTCCACATAGTCATTCAGTTCGCTATAAGAGTAGCCATCTGCACTGACGGAAATAAAGATGCCATACACATCACCAAAGTCATCCATCACAATGGGATCATTAGCGCCTGCAGGTAATGAACCTTTGGCATCGTTTATTTTTCTGCGCAAATGATCGTATAATTGTGGCATTTGTGGTGTTCGTACATTGTCGTCAACGTTGATCGTTATTTCTGACATGCCGTCCACTGAGCGAGATTCGACAAAGTCGATATTCTCCAGTTTTTGAACTGCTTTTTCTAAAACATCCGTAACCTCTAGTTCTACTTCCGCAGCGGAAGCACCAGGGTAAGGTGTTATAACAACAGCTGATTTAACTGGTATTTCAGGATTTTCAAGTTTTCCTAAACCGTCAAAGGCTAAAAACCCTCCAAAAAATACAGCAAACAAAAAGGCTGTGATAAAGGCCTTTTGGTTTAATACTTTTTCTAATGTTCCTTTACTCATAGCAAACCTCCGATGTTAGTAGCAGATTTTTTAGGTAAAATTTTTACTTTTTGGCCTTCTATTAAAGAATGAACGCCGGCTGTTACTACTTTTTCACCTGTTTTAATTTCACTTTTAATTTCCATTAAGCCATCTCCATGAATTTTGGATGCTGTAACCTCATGTTTTTTGACACTCATATCACGGTCTATTACCCAAATATATTGTTTTCCGGCTTGGGCAAATACGGCCTCTACTGGTACAAGTAGCCCTGCGTTTTCGCTTATTTTTTGTATTACCTTTACTTTAGCTACCATGCCAGGTTTAACCATATCTAGGCTGTCGGCATCCAAAAGTATTTTCGCTTCAAACATGCTGTCGTCACCGGTCTTTTTACTGATGGTTTTTATTTTAGCAGGAATATTGAACAGGTTAGCATTACGTATATCACATGTGATCCTGGCTACTTCACTCATTTCGTTGATCTGACCTTCAGGAATACTTACAACAACTTCTAAATTGGAGAAGTCAAGTAATTCAACAATGGGCTGACCCGCTCCAACTGTTTGGTAGTTTTCTATCATTTTTTTGTTGATGTATCCAGAAAAAGGAGCTTTTAAATCAGTGTCAGACAGTGCATTTGCTGCCGCTTCGTATTGGCTTTTAGCCATTAGAAAACCGGCTTCTAATTTGTCTAATGTGTTTTTAGGCAGTTTTTTGCGCTCATAAAGCTCCTGATATCTTTCGTACTCTGCTTTTGCTTGTTTGTACTGAGCCTCGGTCGCTTGTACTTTCACCCTATAATCGCGCTTGTCGATGCGAGCCAGTATTTGTCCTTTTTGAACATAGTCACCAGCATCAACGGATAATTCCTGAACCGGACCCCCAACTTTAAATGATAATGTAACTTGTCGGTTTTCCTTAACTACACCGTTGTAAATTAGTTTACTGCTTCCGTCTATGGGAAGTGCCTCCGTTGATTTTACATATTTTACATTTTCCTCTTGTTCCGTTGAGGATTTGTCTCCGCACGATGTAAACACTACGGCTGTCGTTAGCAGTAAGGATAGCCATAAACTTTTACTTTTCATTTTTATTATTTTAGATTTTATATTATGACAGTTTTATGAGGCTACAAATATACGATTTGAACAATTACTTATAATGTTTTAATAAAATGAAATGGTTAAATATTTGATTGAAGTAAATGATGACTTTATCGGATGGAGAATGCTTGGAGGGCTGTTAAAAAATAGGATATAAGTATTTATAAATGTTAATGATGCGTTCTTGCCTGTGGATGCGTATGTGGATTTATAATTTCAATTATTTATGAAAGGGAAGAAACTAGCTTGAGGGGAACTGTAAATATAAATCGGCTGCCTTTACCTAGTTTGCTCTCTACCCATATGCGGCCATTGTTCTTTTTGATAAATTCTTTGCAAAGGATAAGTCCTAAACCAGTTCCTGTTTCGTTGGCCGTGCCCATTTGAGTTAGCTTGTTGTCTATCTTAAATAGCTGGCAGATATCTTCTTTTTTTATGCCAATGCCGGTGTCTGATACCTCAAACTGCATGTGGTATTTGACTTGTTGGGCCGTAATTTTTACCTGGCCTTGGGGACTGGTAAATTTGAGTGCATTGGAAATCATGTTACGAAGTACAGTGGCAATCATGTCCTGGTCGGCCCATAATGCTTGGTTGGAATTTATATGGAAATGTAAAGCTATATTTTTTGATAGAGCCATTGGCTTGTATTGTGCCACAACCCTGTATATAATATCAGAGGCTTTAAAAATGGCTGGTTTGGGTTTTAATCCGTTGGATTGCAGTTGTGACCATTCTAAAAGGTTTTCTAATAAATGGTAGGTTTGATCTGCGGCTTCGTTTATAGATTGGGCGTATTTTTGTATGTTTTCCACATCATTTTCTGCCACATTTTCTACCAAAAGTTTGGATAAGCCCAATAATGCATTAAAAGGGTTTTTTAGGTCATGAGCAATGATTTTGAAAAATTTATCTTTTGAAGCGTTTAGTTTTGATAGTTGGTCTATCTGTTGAGAGATGAGTTCCTCTATTTCCTTTCGTTGTGTGATGTTACGTTCTATGTAAAGTACGCCTATGGGTGTGTCGTTTTCGTCACAGAGGACATTTGAATTGATCTCGCTGTAAAAATGTGTGCCATTTTTGCGAACCATTAATAACTCCACTGCTCCCGAAAGATTTCCTTTTATCATTTCTCCAATAAAATAAGTCGCTTTTTCGTGGTACTTGGGGTGTATAAACTCCAGTACGTTTCTTTGAATAATTTCGTCGGGAGAAGAATAGCCCCATTGGGAGACTATTTTAGAAGTAACATATTGTACCTTTCCTTTTAAATTGGTGATGGCAATTCCATCCGGAGAGGTTTCAATAATGGTTTTAAATTTTTGTTCGCTTTTTTTGAGAGCGCGTTCAAATTGATCTTTTTCTTTCAGGGAGTAGATTAATTTATTAAAATATAATGATAGATCGCCCAGGTAGTCTATGTTTTGATTTAAATCGCCTTCCGCAATTCTTTGTATTTGCCAAACCAAGTGGTTTAAATTGGCATGAAGTTGTTTGTATGCAGATACCCACTGGTTATTTGTGGGGGGTGTTGTTTGTATATTGCCTTTGGATAATTCTTCGATATAGTTTTTTGATTCGTTGTTTTTTTGCGATAAGGTTAGGATGGAATTAAAAAGGGTTTTATCGTCACCATCAGGTAGTTGTTCAACTTCTGTTTGTATGTCATAGAGCGAAGCTTTGGTATACTCTCCTTTTGCAATGCTATTTACTATTTGAGTAAGCCGTTGCTTCAAATTCGGTGATGTCATTTATTTTATATTTATTTCAAAGCGGCAAACTCTGGCACCTGTGCTCCAGCAATCCACCTCTGTAACACTAAATTCATTTCCTGTATAGGCCTTGAATATGCCGGCCAAAAGACCTTCGTCAAAATCGCAGGTGGTTGCATCCGTAATGGGCAAGCCGGAGCAATCTAAATCTTCGGACAAAACCAGTGTGAATTGTTGATTCTCTAAATCTGTTTTTTCAATTCTCAAGATGCTTGAGTTTAGTTCTTTAAGTGCCTTTTGTAAGTCCGCAATAAAGTCGTAAAATTCTTTTTTTATATCCAGTGCATGGGTACAAAACTCTATGCCTGCAATATATCCTGCTTTGTAAAAAAAATGTTGGGTGGCTTCTTTTCCCAGCTCCATTTCTAACACATTCCGTAAGGAATATTGCATAAGTCTGTATGTTACAACACTTGTGCTATTGCCTAAATTGGGCCTTCCCAGCTCAATATCGCCAAGGTCAGACCATTTAAAACTATAGGAAATTGGTTCCATTGTCTCCCAAATTAAATTTTGCACAAAAATAACGCAAAAACTCACTTATCCTTGTAAAAAAGTAGATTAAAAGTATTTTATTCTTTGAAAATGATTTGAATAGCACCAGGATTGTTATCTTCATATTTTCTCAACTAAACAATTTTATTGTTTTGTCAATAATGACTGAAGATAAACAAATGAGAATAGTTTGGTGTTACTACTACATTAAACAGATTAAACACACGTAGAATATTTATTATTTAACGGATTTCTTAATTAATTTCGGTTGTGGGAAAAGGATATCTATGGCCGTCAAAATAACTATCAATTAAGTATATACCTATGAATGACAATAGGATTCCATTTAAGAAGTTTCATTTGCGAAACGAACGTCTTCGGGGTCAATATGACGAGGCATATTATTCGAAACAACATGCCAAAGGAAAACTGACAGCCAGAGAGAGAATTGATTTTTTGATGGATGAGGGCAGTTTTCGAGAAATAGATGCCTTTGTTAAACCTTTGGGAAGAGAAGATGAAGAAAAGTATGGTGATGGTGTTATTGTAGGCTACGGAACCATCAACGGGCGTAAAGTATTTTTGTTTGCACAGGATTTTACCTTTATGGGAGGTTCATTGGGAACTGTTCATGCTCGTAAAATACAAAAAGTGCAAGAGATGTCGTTAAAGATGGGGCATCCTATCATTGGCCTTATCGATTCAGGAGGCGCTCGTATACAGGAGGGTGTAGCTAGTTTAGCAGGATATGCCGGTATTTTTATGCAGAATGTTAAGAGTTCAGGTGTTATTCCACAGATATCTGTTATTCTGGGACCTGCAGCAGGAGGTGCTGTTTATTCTCCAGCACTCACCGATTTTAGGTTTATGACCAAAGATACTTCATATATGTTTGTTACGGGGCCGGAAGTGGTCAAGGAAGTATTAAATGAAGATGTGACCTTCGAGGATCTTGGAGGAGCCGAAGTGCACGCTACGGAGAGTGGTGTGGCAGATATGATTTTTAATGATGAAGAGCATACCTTGATGGGGGTTAAGAAGCTCCTGAGTTATCTGCCTTCTAATAATGTGGAACATCCGCCAGTAAAACGGGACGAAGATATTGAGCCTGGGAAACCTGAGAAACTTTCCTTATTATTACCAGATGACCCCAATAAGCCTTACGACGTGGTGGATGTGATTCGCTTGATTGTGGATAAGGGGTCGTTTTTTGAGATTGCGGAAAAGCATGCGCAAAATATAGTGATAGGTCTTGCTCGTTTAAATAATCAGGTTATTGGAGTGGTGGCTAATCAGCCCAAAGTAATGGCCGGCTGCCTTGATATCAATGCATCCAAAAAGGCAGCGCGTTTTGTGCGTTTTTGTGATTCTTTTAATGTTCCTGTGTTGGTGTTGGAAGATGTTCCTGGATTTATGCCAGGAAAAAGTCAGGAGCAGAATGCAATTATTATGCATGGAGCCAAGTTGTTGTATGCCTTTGCGGAGGCTACAGTGCCTAAGGTTACGGTTATTCTACGAAAAGCTTTTGGAGGTGCCTATATTGTAATGAATAGTAAGAATATGGGGGGTGATTTTAATTTTGCATGGCCAACGGCTCAGGTGGCAGTTATGGGACCTGAAGGAGCTGTTAAAATATTAAATAGAAAGGAATTGGCCAGTGCAAAGGATCCCGAAGAATTAAAGCGTAAATTGATTGCCGATTACAAGGATAATGTGGCCAATCCATATGTGGCCGATGAAAAGGGATATATTGATGAAGTGATTGATCCCTCTGAAACGCGGCAGGTTATTATCAATGCTTTTGCCTTGCTTGAAAACAAAGTTGAACAGAACCCGATACGTAAACACGGGAATATACCATTATAATTAAATCATAGGATCAGGTAGTATGGTGTAAAAGTTTAGGTAGCGATTATACTGGCTTTTGATACTTGATTCCGGATAGGATAAAAATCATGAAAATTAACTCGATTTTAATTGCCAATCGTGGAGAAATAGCGATCAGAATAGCCCGGACGGCTAAAAGTATGGGTATAAAAACCTATATGTTTATGTCGCATCACGAACCCAATGCCTTGCATTTAGATCATGCCGATGAGGTGATCGATGTGTCTGATAATTCTTTTATTAATGTTTATACTAATATTGATAAGCTAATAGAAACAGCATTACATTATAAGATTGATGCGATACATCCTGGGTATGGTTTTTTGTCGGAGAATCCATTTTTACCGCGTGAATGTGAGCGTAATAATATCATTTTTATCGGACCTTCGTCAAAAGCCATTAATCAAATGGGTAATAAGGGAATGGCACGCGATATGGCTGTGAAGAATAAGATTCCTGTATTACAGGGTAGTAAAGGCGTTATTACTACTTTGGAAGAAGCTGAAATTACAGCCAAAGATATTGGTTACCCTATTATACTGAAAGCTGTGGCCGGAGGAGGAGGTAAGGGAATGCGGGTGGTTCGTAAAAAAACAGAGCTTCCTTTGATGTTTAAGCTTGCTACCAATGAGGCAAAATCACTATTTGACAATGACTCCATGTTGATTGAGAAATATGTGGAGAATCCTCGTCATGTTGAGTTTCAGGTGTTGGCCGATAAGCATGGAAATATTATTCATCTTTATGAACGGGAATGTAGTATACAGCGTAAGCATCAAAAGTTATTGGAGGAGGCTCCATCGGCTGCCTTGACCGAAGAATTACGACAGAAAATAGGTGCCGATGCGGTGAAGATTTGTAAAGCGACTAACTATTATAGCGCAGGTACCGTGGAGTTTTTGTTGGACGACGAGTTGAATCATTATTTTATGGAGATGAATACTCGTGTACAGGTGGAACATCCTGTTACCGAAGAAATAACGGGGGTGGACATTATTGAACAACAAATCAGAGTGGCTCAGGGAGAGGAGCTTAGTCTGAAACAGGATGATATACAAATTAATGGATGGGCCATAGAACTTCGCGTGAATGCCGAAGACGTACAGGCTGGATTTGCCCCTTCAACTGGATTGATTGAACAGATGGATATACCTAATAAAAAGTATTTGCGCTGTGATTCCGGTTATCAGACCGGTAAGGTGGTTGTGTCTAGCTTTGATTCATTGGTGGCCAAACTTATTATTACGGGTAAAACCAGGAATGAGGCCATCAAAAACGCTCGTACTGTTTTAAATAGTACTACTATTAAGGGTGTGAAGACAACCTTGCCTTTTTTTAAGCAGGTAATGCAAACACCATCGTTTATAAAGGGCAATTATACCACATCTTTTATTGATAAGGACTTGGAACAGAGTTATTTTCAAGAGGATAATGAAATTATTGCTGCGGCCGCCTTGGCTATGGAAGCTTATTTGAAGGAACAGGCTAAAATTAATTCGGGAGAACTGGACAATAAACAGGTGTCTGCCTGGGCGATGAGTAAAAAGATAAAAGGGTAAAATAGATCAATGAATATTGGAAAAAAGTAAGGTGGTGTTTTTAAAAATAAGTATACCACGTAGCTTTTTCGGTATTTTTTTGCGTCTTAATTTTAAGTAATTATGAAATTGATACATCATACCAAAAATTATACGCTAAGCGGCGATAAAAAAGTAAATATTCAGGTACGGGATAATAAACTGCATAAGATAAATAATCGGCGTACTACCATTGATATTGAGGATATTGAAAACGATGAGTTTTTAATAAAGATCAATGGTAAATCGCATGTGGGAGAGGTTCTTGATCTTAAACAAAATGAGGTTTCGGTGGTAATTAATGGTAATACTTATCACTTTACAGTGGATACTGAGCTGGCCAGTAAACGGAAAGAAAAGTTGGCTAAAAACTCAGGAAAGAAAATAGCAAAAATTAATGCGCCATTGCCTGGCGAGATAGTGGCTGTGCTTATGAGTGAAGGGCAGGAAGTTCATAAGGGAGAGCCGGTGTTGATATTGGAAGCTATGAAAATGCAGAACGAAATTGTAAGTCCTGTAAATGGAATTATTAAGAGTATTCAGGTGAAGGCAGAAGATACCGTGATGAAGGATCAGATGTTGTTTGATGTAGATCCTGAGAAATAAATAGTATTGTATAAACATATACGAGGATTGCATGTGAAGCGTTTAGCCTGATCTGTGGAGAAACTTTTTTAGCTGTGTTAGATAGCTGGTGATCGGGATGTAATAGAAATGGCTTTTAAACAATTTCTCTTTAACATGGTTTTATTGATCTAAACATATAAAAATACAACGATGAGAAACCCCATGTTAATTATACATTTATTGTCTGTAGCTACTTTTATTGGAGCTGCGCTTTCGGCTTTTGTGCTAAGTAGAGTGGCTGATAAATTAGACCAGGAAGGGAAAATAAAAGTAAAAACAGCCCTGTTGTCCCTTAATTATTTGGGAAAGACTGGTTTAACCCTGTTGGTGATAACTGGAGGGTATCTGATGACTCCATATTGGGCTGCTTTGGGAAGCATGCCACTACTGGTAACCAAGTTAATTATTGTTGTGGTTTTGTTGGTTGTTTTGGTTTTACTTAGTATCCAAGCAAAAAAAGCCAAAAAAAATCCCAGCCCAGATGCCTTTGTTGCAGTGAGTAAAATAAATACGATCAATCTTATTTTAGGTGTGGCCGTCGTTGTTCTTGCTGTTTTAATTTTCGGTTAAAAAAAATTATTCCATCCCAATGAAGATCGTCTTCGTTGGGATTTTTTTGGTAGGTGCGTCTCTCACTTGTTAGTGAAATATACCTTCTTATTTCTTTTGTGTAGACCGCTGTACTATACTCCATGTCCTCTAAGTTAATTCGTTAAACGTGGGTTAAAGAATTTTGTACCGTTTGTTTTCCATCTACTAAAAGCCTATATTCGCCATCGTTTAAAAAAATAGGTATAAGAATAAATGGAAAAGTTAAGTTATTCGTTAGGATTAAGCATTGCCGGAAACCTTCAAAATTCAGGTGTTGGTGAGCTAGATTATGAATCGTTTGCAAGGGGAGTGAAGCACCAGTTAGAAGGTACAAAACCGGAGGTTACTCCTGAGGAGGCGAATCAAATTATCAATGAGTTTTTTACAGCATTGCAAAGTAAACAGTTTGAAGCAAACATAAAAGCAGGACAGGATTTTTTGGCAGAAAATGCTAAAAGAGAGGGTGTTGTGACCTTGGAGAGTGGATTACAGTATGAAGTTGTAAACGAAGGAAGTGGAGCTAAACCAACAGCCGCAGACAATGTAAAATGTCATTATCATGGAACCCTATTGGATGGTAAGGTGTTTGATAGTTCGGTTCAACGCGGTGAGCCAGCTGTATTCCCCGTGAATGGTGTTATTGCAGGATGGGTAGAAGCTCTTCAGTTAATGCCATTGGGGTCCAAGTGGAAATTATTTGTTCCTTCTAATCTGGCTTATGGTGAGCAAGGTGCAGGACAAGATATTCCACCTCATACTACTTTAATATTTGAAGTAGAATTATTAGAAATTGTTTAATCATACACAATAAACCATGCAAATAAAAAATCTTATTTTAGGTCTAGGTGCAGTGGCAGTAATGGCTGTTTCTTGTACTCAAGCCCCCAGTGTAAAGAAAGTGGAGCTTAAAAACGAGGCAGACAGTGTCAGTTATGCCTTAGGTTATTTAAATGCGTCTCAAATGAGTCAGCAAGCTAAAGGACCATTTGATTCTATTGATGCCAGAGGGTTGGCGTCTGTTTATGTTAATGCAGAGTTTTCGCAAGAAATGAGAGATGGTTTATCGAAAAGTTTCGATAGTATTTCTTGGGATGTGATGAAAGCTGGATTTATCAATACGCTTTTGGGAGAAGATGGTGCTGTTTTTGATCAGCAAGGAGCCAATGCCTTTTTGCAAAGCTCTTATCAGGCAGCACAGGAACGTAAAAATATGCAACCAGGAATGCCCGGATTTGAAAACAAAAAGGCAGGGGAAGCATTTTTGGCTGAGAATGGAAAAAAAGCCAATGTAGTTACTACTGCCAGTGGCCTACAGTACGAGATCATCAAAGAAGGAAAAGGTCCAAAACCTACTCCTGCGGATAAGGTAAAAGTACATTACCACGGTACCTTATTGGATGGAACTGTATTTGATAGTTCAGTGGATAGAGGTGAGCCTGCTACTTTTGGAGTAACACAGGTGATTAAAGGGTGGACCGAAGCTTTACAGTTAATGCCTGCAGGATCAAAATATAAACTTTTTATCCCAGGAAACTTAGCCTATGGATCTCAAGGGCAAGGTGCGATTGGGCCTAATCAACTGTTGGTTTTTGAAGTTGAGTTATTGGATATTGTGAAATAATCCATACCATTAAAATATTAGATTTTCAGATAAAAGAGGGACTTGTCCCTCTTTTTTGCGTTTCAAGGTTTCTAAGAGTGGTGTATTGCGCCTTATGATAAATATATCTTTGTACTTTCATCTTAGATATTAAATTCTCTTATCCTTAACATTTGAACTTGATACTTTAAATTGTACCTTTGTTTTTATTAGAATTTAAACCGTTTGAAAGATGATTAAAGCAGAAATACATACCGAGAAAGGTGTTATGAAGGTGGATTTGTATGAAAAGGAAACACCTAAAACAGTTGAAAACTTTGTGAAGTTAGCCAAGGACGGCTTTTATGATGGCTTGGCCTTTCACCGCGTCATACCCGATTTTGTGATTCAGGGAGGATGTCCTCACTCAAAAGATATGAGTAGTCCGAAGGTGGGAACTGGTGGTCCTGGATATAGTATTGACTGTGAGACGGATGCTGATAAGCAGTATCACGACAGAGGGGTTCTTTCTATGGCACATGCTGGAAAAAATACCGGTGGTTCACAGTTCTTTGTTTGTCACAGCCGTAATAATACTGCTCACCTGGACGGAATGCATACCTGTTTTGGGATGGTATATGAAGGGCTGGAAGTGATTGACGCCATAGAGGCCGGCGATGGAATTGAAACAATTAAGATTATTGAAGAATAACCATTTACAAGCAGGATAGATGAATTTTGAATTAGTAGGAAATTTAATTGTAAAGGATAACGAACAAGCGATTAGTGCATCCTTTAAGAAAAGAGAGTTTGTCATTGAAGTGATGAATGAGCGTAACTCTGATTGGAACGATTATATTAAGTTTCAGTTAACGCAGGATCGATGTGCGCAACTTGATCCCTTTAATCTGGGAGAGCCTGTAAAGGTTTCATTTAATATTCGTGGGCGTAAGTGGGAAAAAGATGGAAAAGTGAATTATTTTTCTAATCTGGAAGCATGGAGATTGGAGAAAGTGCAAGCTGCTGCTGATCCAGGAACACCTCCTCCGCCATATACTGAGGCTGAAGTTCCACCGGCAGGTGATAAGGAAGATCTACCTTTTTAGAACTGATCTTTTAAGATATTTAAGGGGTACCAGCTACAGCTGTACCTCTTTTTTTTTACAGTTAACGGTTGATGACTGATAGGCGAAATGCTAGTCGTTAAATACAAATATGTTGTATCCACCCGGATCTTGAATGATAATATTGTCGGCAATACCTTGTGGGTTAAAAGCTGTAATTTCTTCTTTGATGGGAATGTTCGATTGGCGTATCTTGCTGATGTTTTCAAGGTTTTTTCCATTGTTGAAGAAAGTCATCGACGGGTTTGTGAATGTGTGAGGACAGCTCAAAGGAAGCATAAGACTTACGGCGAATCCGTCTGAATTAGCCAATACAATCCATCCTTGTTCTGCGGCACCGCTTACTTGCACAAAACCGAGCGTATTCCAAAAGGATATGGAGTGTTCAAAAGAAGTGGTTTCTACGCTTATTCCCATAAAATTACCTAGATAACTTCTGGATTGATGTGTATTGAATGTGATTTCCAGTTCCTTGCTCTCTATCAGGTAAATCCATACCCCATTGTTATCTCTGATCAAATATCCATCTTTTATGGGAAACGAAGGGTAACGCTCAGAGAGATAATTAATCTCGTTTTCCCAACTTTTGTTGATTATTTTGATACCTGTTCTAGCATACTTGTCTGTATTGATTTCAATGAGGAATTTACCGTCAGATATAATAGCTGGATATTCAGACAGGGTGTAAAAATTTAATCTTTTATAGAAATCAAGGCTTGTAGCTTGGTTGGTGGATGGTGATGAGATCAGTGTTTGCATGGGTATATATGTGATAAGATCAGTTTAATCCGGATGATGCATTATGATTTAGTTATAGATTTTCTAATGCATTTTCTCAGGGTAAAGATAATGGCTTTAGTTGGTTTGTGGAAACCAATGCTAAAGCCATTATTTCTGTTGTTATTGACCGCAAGGGCTGTGTGAAATGAATTTTAAACTATTCAGAAATTCCCTCCAGCATAAGCATAAAACTGTATTCAAGTGCAGTCTCTCTATATCGTTTAAACCGTCCGGAGGCTCCACCGTGTCCTGCTTCCATATTGGTATGCATGATCAGTATATTGTCATCTGTTTTGGTGTCTCTTAGCTTGGCTAACCATTTAGCGGGTTCCCAATATTGTACTTGGGAGTCGAACAGCCCTGTGGTGATTAGCATATTCGGATAGTCCTGAGTACTCACATTATCGTAAGGAGAATATTTTAGCATATATTCGTAAGCCTCTTTGTTTTTGGGGTTACCCCATTCATCAAATTCATTGGTTGTTAGGGGAATTGTTTCGTCTAACATAGTGTTGATGACGTCCACAAAAGGTACTGCAGCGATAATGCCATTGTATAATTGGGGAGCCATATTTGCAACAGCACCCATTAGTAATCCTCCGGCACTTCCTCCCATGGCGTATAAGTGCGAAGCTGAAGTGTATTTTTGCTCAATTAGAAACTGACTACAGTCAATATAGTCATTAAAAGTATTTATTTTGTTCATCATTTTGCCGTCGTCATACCATGCGCGACCCATGGACTGTCCTCCTCTGATATGGGCGATGGCATAAACAAAGCCTCTGTCCAGCAGACTTAGTCGGGTAGAGCTGAAGCCCGGATCAATGGTCACCCCATATGAACCATATGCATATAGTAGTAAAGGAGCTGAACCATCCAACTTGGTTCCTTTTTTATAAACAATTGAAATTGGAATTTTTACACCGTCACGTGCTGTTGCCCATTGTCTTTCGGTGCGATACTCTTGTGGATTGTGGCCGCCGACAACTTCTCTCACCTTTTTAACTTCTTTTGTTTGGGTATCCATCCATGTGATAGTCGATGGTCGAGTAGGGAGTGGTCATGGAGCTATAGCTGTACCTTAAAATATTTGTGTCGAATTCCGGGTTTGTGGAGGTTTGAGCCACATATACATCTTCTTCAAATTTTAGGTAATGTTCTTCTTTGGTTTTTTGATTGATGATGCGGATGTGGTTTAGTGCATTTTTGCGCTCGCTGACCACCAAATAGTTTTTGAAAATATCTATGCCTTCTAATAGAACATCATCACGATGGGGAATTACTTCTTTCCAGTTGCTAATGTCAGTAGCATCCTCTGGGGTTTCCATAAGTCTGAAATTTTTTGCCTTATCATTGGTTACAATATAAAATTTATCCTGAAAGTGACTGATGTAATATTCGTGTTCTGTACCTCTGGGAGTGAATGGTTTAAATTGTCCGGTAGGATTATTGGCATCTAGAATATGGTAGTCGCTTACCAAAGTGCTACTGGCTCCGATAATAATGTATTTGTCAGATTTGGATTTGTCTACTCCGAGGTAAAACGATGGGTCTTTCTCGTGATATACCATGACATCTTTTGTGATATCATCTCCCAATTTATGACGCCATATTTTTTCACTCAAAAGAGAAACTTTGTTTTTAGAAGTGTAAAAATATGTTTGGTTGTCATTGGCCCATGCACCACCTGCCGATACATTGGGGATTTCATCTTGAATGCTTTCTCCTGTTTCTATATTTTTAAAACGAAGCGTGTAAATTCTTCTGCTGACAGTATCTTCGGCATAGGCCAGTATCTTATTGTCTAATGAAATGGTTAAACTTCCGATGGCATAATATTCATGACCCTCTGCCAATTGGTTCACATCTAAAAATACAATTTCAGGATTGTTTAAGGAATCTTTTTTTCTACAAAATATGGGATATTCCTTGCCTTCTTGGTATTTGACGTAATACCAGTATCCATTAGAAAAATAAGGCACTGACTCGTCGTCTTTTTTTATGCGGCTCACTATTTCATTAAATAGATTTTCTTGCAGTTGTTTGGTGTTATGCATGACCGAATCTGTGTAATTGTTCTCTGCGTTCAAATACTGTAGGACTTTCTGTGTTTGTTCATCCGGATTCTCTGCGTTTTTTTGTTCATCGGTCAAACGCATCCAAAAGTAAGGATCTATACGTGTGTGCTCATGAAATGTAATGGCAGAGTCCTTTTTTTCGGCCAGGGGAGCTTGGGGGAGTTGTTGCGGAATCATGGTGTTTTTTTTGTGTTCAACGGTGCAGCTAATGACGAATGTCATAACCACCAGTAAAAATAGTGTCTGTTTCATTTGATTAAATAATTTTTTATGTAAAGATATTTTCTTTTTGTGAATATTCAATAGTTATTTCTAATATGCTGTTATGCTATTTTTTATGAGTGATATTTGTTGGGATATTGTTTTTGCGAAGAAATATTAAAGTAAAAAAATACCCAATTAGTTTGGAGTTAATGATAATATTGGTATCTTTGTATCAACTCATAGTTTAGGGTTAGGTTTGGTTAAAGATTGAGAGCCACTGTCAGAACGTTGACAGTGGCTCTTTTCTTTTCATAAGGCTTTCCTTTATGGGATTTTGTATGTGTCTTAAAAAAAACGCTTAAAATATTTGGATTTATAAAAACAGTACGTATTTTTGTCGTACTCATAGTTTAGGGTTAGGTTTGGTTAAAGATTGAAAGCCACTGTCAGAACGTTTGACAGTGGCTTTCTTGTTATCTGACGTGAGCTAATTTGCTAGAAGGGGCTGAGAAAGGTCCTGTGTCAGCTGTCCAAAGTTGTTTTATTTTTATTAGAACGGTATCGTATTTGACTTCAATAAGTTTTTGATGAATTGTTCTTTATATTCTTAGGACGAAGTTTTAATACATTGTTTGGGTTGTTTGGTGTTCGTTCAGATTGTAAGGGGGAGCTAATAAATGTGTTAGGCTGTTAAAACCGAGTTGGTATTTCGGAGTGCCGCTTATATATTTCAGTTGCAATTTTGTCTATTCTGTCTGTCTTTTTTAACAAGAATATGTAAAAAAAAATAATCTTGCTTAATAAACCTATTTGGGTGTAATTTATTTTTTAGTTATACCTGTATTTATTATAAAACGATAGTTATGGACTGGACACCGGTTTTGAGATCAAAATATTCCTCTTCAAAGGTTAAATATCATTTATCCTATTTGTTACTGACTTTGATATATTGGAATGTGGTGATTCGAATAGCTATTTTTGTCCGGGTACTGGGTAATAAAGGTGACAATATTGAGGGTATTTTGACGCGGGGAATGGAGTTTGTGGCAGGAGAAGTTCTTCTCTCGTCAGTTGTTGTTTCTATTTTTGGAATATTGAGCTGGTATGTGCGTCGTTTTGTTTACCCTGTTTTAATACGTAAATATCATATCAGGCGATTGGCCATACTTGTTATTTTTATGGATGCCATCGTTTTTTTTGGTTTTGCGGTAATGCTTGGTTTTGCCCATTATCTGGTGGATAGGCAACTGTCACCCATGGAAGCTTTTCATGCTCTGGGACGTTTTTTGTTTAATCCTACGATCCTTTTCTTTTTAATTGTTTTATCCATCGGAAGTTATGTGAATCAGTTGTTGTATACATTATTTCATCAAATAGGCTTTGCGAAGCTGGGAAGGGTTATGATGGGGTATTATCAGAAACCAAGAGAGGAAAATCTGATATTTATGTTTTTAGATTTAAGGTCATCGACTACTTTTGCTGAAAAACTGGGGCATCAGAAATATAGTGATTTTATTCAGGATTGCTTTAGAATGTTATCGGAGCCTTTGTTACTGACTTATGGTAGGGTGTATCAATATGTGGGAGATGAAGTAGTGGTGACTTGGAATGCGAATAAGAAAGATAATTTTAAGAAAGCCGTTGATTTCTTCTTCCTATATAAATCGGAGTTGGAGAGGCATCGGGAGTATTTTGAACAAAGGTATGGTTTGATGCCTATTTTTACTGCTTCTATCAATTCTGGTAGGGTGATGGCTGCTCAGGTTGGTGAAATTAAAAGTGAATTAGCTTTTCATGGTGATGTGCTGAATACGGCTGCCAGAATACAAAAACAATGTAAAAAATACGGAGAGGAAATTATTGTGACTAAAGAGTTTGCTGAGCATATGAACGTCGATTCTAATGGTTATGAAGTGCAATTTATAGATCGAACAATATTGGCTGGAAAATCAAATGAGGTAGAGTTGTACGGAGTGAATGTGAAATTGGATATTCAATTGCGGTAGGAAATTGTTCGAATCATTAGATTGAACTATATCTATCTTATTTTATTTTACAATAGGTGATGGCTCATTAATTTTTTATACTTTTATTTTGTATTGTAGTCCGGTTTCTGTGTGATAGGTGTTAATGGAGGATTATGGCTATATGTAGATTGTTGAATTAGGTGGGTTGTGGTGAAATGTTGTATTTTTTAACTTGATTTATGAAAAAATATCTATTTTTTTTCAGTGCACTTGTTTTCATAGGAATTGGATTGAATTATTTTTTGTTCCGGGAAGAATTTTATTCGGTGTCGAAGTTAAAGCCGACTTCTTCTTTAGTTATTTTAGAACGTCAGGTTAACAGGAAGATTGAACGCAGAAAGAGAGGGTATGCGAAACCCGACAAACCCGATCATTACATTAATTATCTCAGGTCTTTGGTATCTCTGGATGGTCAGAGTGCTTATCAAGAAGGCTATAAAATGAAGGCCCTGGAGTCGGCTATGCTTCGCAGACAATCATTGAAGTCGTCATCGGAAAAGCTCCCTTGGATTCAGCGCGGACCAGGAAATATAGGAGGGAGAACCCGTTGTGTTGTGGTGGATCCGGATGACCCTACAAAGATGACATGGTTTGCCGGTGCGGTTTCTGGTGGTATATGGAAAACAGAGGATGGAGGAGTGTCCTGGGATATCATATCGCCGGATATCCCTAACTTAGCCACTGTGTGCTTAGCGATAGCCCCTTCTAATACCAATGTTATTTATGCTGGGACCGGAGAGGGGTATTACAATGTGGATGCTGTTAGAGGAGATGGTATTTTTAAGAGTACAGATAAGGGAAATACATGGTCAGTGATCGAATCTACTTCGGGAAATAATTTGTTTTATTATGTAAACAGTCTTGTGGTGTCACACATAGATGAGAATAGATTATGGGTTGCCACCAATCAGGGTGTTTTTAAGTCGGATGATGGCGGGGCCAGCTGGGAAGATAGTGGCTTGGATCGGGGAGATAGATATCAAAGGATTCTTATTCATCCTTTTAATGATGCTGTTTTATGGGTTACTCGAAATAATAAAGGAATATATAAGAGTGAGGATGGTGGCGATCATTGGTTTTTAGTATATGATATGTCATCTTTGGTACCGGAAAGGATAGAGATTGCTGTTGCTGCGAATGATCCGGATGTTTTGTATGCGATGGATGTCAACTCTAATTTTTATTATTCTCAGGATGGAGGTACGGAATGGGGCAAGTCTGTCGAAAATGGCACAGTCACTGAGTTTTTAGGTAGTCAGGGATGGTATAATAATGTTATTGCCATTGACCCAACGGATGCGACGAAAGGTTTTATTGGAGGGATTGATTTGTATCGTTTTCAGTTGGGAAATGAAATAGCATCCTCAGGAAGACAGGCTTTTTCTGTTGAAAATAACATGACTTCATGGTTGGGTTTTGAGTATTTTGGAGGGCGTTACTCCAATGGAGGGGTGGAAATATTAGAAGGTTTTCAGAATCAATTAAGTGAAATTCAGATTCAGTTTGGACCTGATAAAGTGCAAAAGGCACATCGCCTGGTGAAGAAGCCCTCGGAGCCGGACTTTAATAGGAATGTTGCGGATGATTTGGGTAGCCTGACCTATGCGGGATATAATGATGTTCCTTTTCGGGTTGTAGATTTGTCAACGGGAGTACAGCTGCATGTTTCTTATGTGGATGGTAATGAAAATGGGAGCTTTGATATATATGAGGGTGGTTATGAGTTTATATTGATTCATGATGTGCCTTATGCTGAGGAGGCTGCGAATGAATCTGTGGTATCCAATGGTGGTGCTTATGAAACCATGGTAGCTCTTTATCCCAAGCTGATAGAAGGTGTTGTTTGGGCGACGTCCGGTCTGCCCGAAGGGGATCTCCGAATTCGTTCCTATGAGCTGAAGAATAGGGAATTAGAGGCTAGTCGTATAAGTAAATGGTCGGCTTTTAAGTCTGCCAGTGACTATGTCCACGCTGACCAGCATAATATCACTATCTTGGAAGAGGTTGGTGATCCTTTTTCAATTGTTGTAGGTAATGATGGGGGCGTATTTTATTCTAGTGATGGAGGTGATCATTGGGCTCATAAATCAAAAGGTTATGTTACTTCTCAGTTTTATGGAGTTACTAGGCACCCCAAGCGATATCAATATTTTGGTGGCTTACAAGACAATGGTTCTGCGCTTTCGTCTGTGAACCCAAATGGTTTGAGTGAATGGGAGGATGTTCTTGGAGGTGATGGTTTTGATGTGGTCTGGCATCCGCGCAAGACCACTCAGCTGATGGGGAGTTATTACAATAACCTGTTGCAAAAGAGTGTGGATGGTGGATTTAATTGGATTGATACCTATAAGATGATAGGTGACAATGGGGATGATGGATCAGCACCATTTATTACGAGTATTGCCAGTTGTCTGGCCGATCCAGATTTACTGTTTGTGGGTGGAAAATCAGGGCTGTGGAAGTCAAGTGACTTTGGCGATAGTTGGAAGAATATTCAAATGGGTACTTACTGGGGGTTTACTTCTAACTCGTCTCCTAAGGTGGCTATTAGTGAGGCTGATCCTGATATTGTTTGGGCAGGTGTACGGGTGAATGCTTTGGCTGGGTATGAGATAGGAAGGGTGCATGTTTCAATGGATGGTGGTGAATCTTTTGAAGACATAGAGCCTTTTGCTAACATGGGGGCTATCACTGATATTGTAACTCACCCGCTTGATCGGGAGACGGCTTATCTGGTCTTTTCATTGGCCAATAGACCTAAAATTGTACGAACAACAGATTTAGGTGTTACATGGGAAGATATAACGGGCTTTGGTTTAAATAATCCCAGAGCAAGCAGTAGTAATGATTTTCCGAATGTGGCTGTCAATACTCTGTTGGTAATGCCATTTGATAGCCAAACCCTTTGGGCAGGTACTGAAATAGGGCTATTTATAAGTGAGGATGATGGAGTAACGTGGACCTATGCCAATAATGGCCTTCCTGCAGTTTCTATTTGGGATATGAAAATAGTTGGTGATGAGGTGATTATGGGTACTCATGGATTGGGTGTGTGGAGTGTTAAAATGGAGCCCTTGAGTAATGATATAAAGCATCCTTTTATTCATAATGCGGGTATAAATCCTTCGGGTAATTATGTGTTACATACAATTTTTGATGTGGCATTGGATTCTTTTGAGTTGTATAACGACAAAGGATTGGTGCGTACGTATCGAACAGTGAAGGCAGAAGATCGGGTGTTGACCATTCCTAGTGCCGAGGGAATCTCTGAAAAATGGCATATTTATGGTTATCTAAATGGTATGAAATACAGTTCAAACGTACGCCACCTCGAACTGACTGCGGTTAGTCAAGCGCTTGTTGCTTATACAAATAAGTTTGATGAAGACGATGGTTTAGATGATTTTGTGGGTAGTTACTTCTCAATTAGTAGGGGTAGCTTTAGTAGTAATGCCATTCAATCTCCCCACCCTTATCCTGAAAATATGGATTTGACTTACACGCTGAAGCATCCAATCATTGTTTCGGGAGATGAGGATTTGGCATTTATTAAATATATTGATATTGCATACGTAGAAACGGGTGCGGCAGATGCTACCTATATGGATGAGGGATTTTATGATTATGTAGCTGTAGAAGGCAGTAAGGATGGCCTAGAATGGAAAGCCTTAGCTCCAGGATATGACTTTTCCTATAATGATGTGTGGAATCAAGGTGGTGATGATTATGCAAGTACGCCTACGGTAGCTGCGTTTACAGAACATACTATTAATCTACTGGATAACTTTGCGGCGACGGATACCATATTAATACGTTTTAAGCTACATTCTGATCCGTTTGAAAATGGCTGGGGATGGATTATTGATAACCTTCGTATTCAAGGGCAAATAGCTGCTGTTGAAGAAAATGTTTCCGATGACTTTGAGGTAACGCTATTCCCGAATCCAGTAGACGGGGATCACTTTAATATTCGGCTGAGGGATGCTTATGTTGGAACTGTGCAGGTGAGTATATATAATGCCTCGGGGCAGCAGTTACTGAAGAGCTCCTATTTTAAAGGAGCAGAGGTGCTTGAAGAGGAGTTGTATTTGCCAAAATTGTTGTCGGGATTTTATCTGGTAAAGATAGAAGTGGGTAATAGGCAGGTTACAAAAAAGCTAAGCTTGCGTTAAAGATGGCTAATGGACTAATAATCAAGAGTCAGCTTGAGGTGGCGATTTTTTTTTGTTTAAACTTGCATAAAAAGTTTATTGCTAAAGAAATTATTGGTAATTTAGATTCTGTCGGCGATATGTTTTAACTATTCTGAAAAACAGCATCTTATAAAAGGTGCTATTTAGAATGATTAAAAATAAAATAATAAAAGAGTTTAAAATCCTTTGGTATCGTTTATAGATGACCTATATTTGTTAAACAATTAGTGAGAGAAACAGTAACGAACAAGCCAAAAATATTATACCATGACAGCAATGCAATTCAACGAAAGCTTACTGAGCTTACAGGAAAAGCTTAGATATTTTGCGCTTAGTTTAACCGCAAACGAGGAGGATGCCAATGATTTGTTACAAGAAACAACATTAAAGGCGCTTACATATAGAAAGCAATTTGTATCTAATACAAATTTTAAGGCATGGGTGTTTACTATCATGAAAAACACTTTTATTAACAACTATCGTAGAATACAAAAAACAAGAAATACTTTCGAATCGGCAGAGGATGCCTACAGGGTTGCATTTAAAGGTAATTATGCTTCTGAAACGCCAGAAATGGTACAGTCGGTGAATGAGATGAATCAAAGTATAGAAAAGCTGGAGGATGAGTTTAAGATTCCTTTTACCATGCATACTTCCGGGTATAAATACAAGGAAATAGCAGAGAAGTTAGAGTTACCCATTGGTACGGTGAAGAGTAGGATTTTCTTTACAAGAAAAAAATTACAAAGCATGCTGGAAGATTAAAATAATAGCGACATAGTTTTTTAAATATTGTGCAAGATGAACTTTAGTGTTTATCTTGCATTTTTTTTATAAGAGGTTGTCTTTTTAACCCTGATGATAGAATTTTTTAATGTATTTGGAGGTTTAAGGATAGGATTTGTAGAAGAGAGTTTTGTAAGTTATTTAAGTTTTTACAGTATATCGATATGACAAAAGAATCGTCAAAATTGGCCAAGTATAAAAGGCTTTATGCACAAGTTGAAGAGTTAACTGCTCCTGTTGATAATCCTTTATCAAGAATGTCTACCATGGTTGCATTATTGCATCATAAGATGAAAGGTTTTTTTTGGACAGGGTTTTACTTACTGCAAGATGGTGAGTTGTTGGTAGGGCCTTATCAGGGACCCGTGGCTTGTTTGCGACTCCGAAAAGATGTGGGGGTTTGTTGGGCGGGTATCAATACCCAAAAAACTATTTTGGTGGATGATGTTGAGTGTTTTCCGGGGCATATTGCCTGTAGCTCGCTGACAAAATCTGAGATAGTGGTGCCTCTTATGAAAGAGGGACGAGTGGTAGGCGTGTTAGATATTGATAGTCGTGATTTGGCGCAATTTGATCAGGACGACCAAGCTGGTCTTGAGCTACTGCTTGAGTTGATTTATAAGTAGGCTTTACTTTCAATAAAGTATTATCTATTGGTATTATTGGCAAAGGTTGGTTCGTAGAATATTAGCATTTTTGTAGATGAGATAATCATAAATAAAAAATATGAATATGCGAAATTTGATGCTATCTATATGTGTTGGTATTGTTATGGTGGCTTGTGGAAGTAAAGGATCTGGAGTGTCGTTTGTAAGGGTGGAAAATGGGCGTTTTGTGGACGGAGGTAGGCCGTATGTATTTGCAGGAACCAATTATTGGCAAGGAATGCATTTGGGTTCTAGTAAATATGGGAATAGAGATCAACTAAAAAGAGAATTAGATCAATTAAAGTCTTTTGGGATTACGAATTTGCGTGTAATGGCTTCTTGTGAGGCCGATAGTAATTCGTTGTTTTGTATGAAGCCTGCCTTGCAAGTGGCGCCTGGTGTGTATGATGAAAATTTATGGGAAGGGCTTGATTTTTTACTGGCTGAAATGGGCAAAAGGAACATGAAAGCAGTCATGGTGCTTAGTAATTTTTGGTCGTGGAGTGGTGGTTTTTCTCAATATTTAAAATGGGCAGAGCATGGTGAAATTCCTTATCCGCAAATGAAAGAGCATGATTGGTGGGAGTATGGAAATTATACCAAAGATTTTTTGACCAATGATAAATGTTTGTTATGGTATAGAAACCATGTAAAACGAGTGCTTACTCGTCGTAATTCGATTACGGGAGAATTCTATAAAGATGATCCAACCATTATGGCCTGGCAATTGGCAAATGAGCCAAGAGGTTATGATGATTTAGAGGCGTTTTCTAAATGGATTCAGCAAACTTCGGATCTTATAAAAAGTATGGATGGGAATCATTTGGTTTCTTTAGGTTCGGAAGGGAATACGCCCTTCGCGAAGGAGGGCTTGCGTGCTGATATTGATAATGCATATAAAAATATTGATTATATCACTTTACATATTTGGGTTCAAAATTGGAATTGGTATACGCCTGGTCAGGGAAAATCAGCTTATGATGCTATGGTAAAAAAAGTAGATAGGTATTGGAATGATCATGTTGCAATAGCAAAAAAAATGAATAAGCCACTTGTGCTAGAAGAATATGGTATGGCTCGTGATGATTTTTCATATGAGGTGGAGGCTTCGGTGGAGGAGCGAAATCGATACTATTGGTATATTTATAATAAGTTTGTTTCTAATGTAGAATCAGAGGGAGCTGTTCAGGGAGTTAATTTTTGGTCGTATGCTGGTGAGGGTAGACCTCTACAACCTGGAGAGTACTGGAGCCTAGGTGATGATTTTATTGGAGATCCACCACATGAGTTACAAGGATGGTATGGCGTTTATGATTCGGATGTTAGTACCCTGGAGGTGGTCAAAGAAAATATGACAAAGGTTAAGTAATTAAAAAGACAGTGGTTTGTACCGTTTGTTCTAATTTATCCAAGCGATGCTAAGTCTTATTTTAGAGGGGTGTTGATTGGTTCTTTTTGATTCTTATGACCTAGTTCTAATGCATCATTAATGAATTGTAACGAGTTTTTGTTGTGATCTGAATTCGCTGGGAGTGCATCCTTTTTGAGATTTGAAAGAACGATTAAAGTTGGAGATGTTGCTGAAGCCACATTCATAGCAAATTTCGGATATGTTTCTATCGGAATCGATGAGCATTCGTGCTGCTATTCCAATTCTCATTTCTGTAAGGTATTCTGTAAAAGATCTTTGTGTTCGTTTTTTAAAAAAATGACTAAAGGCTGAAGGTGACATGTTAACCAATTCTGCTACCTCATTTATTTTGATGGTGTTATGTATGTTTTTGGTGAGGTAGTTGTTTACCATGTTGATTCTCCGGCTTTTTGTTGTGTCGAACTTTTTTACATAAGCCGAAGATGAAAGGTTGGTTTTGTTTCGTGAAGTAGCTAGGTCGTATAAGAGTGAAAGCATGTCTAAAACAGAGTCAAATCCATGTTGGTTAGATAGTTTAGTAATGCGACCTATCATTTCTTCGGTAATTTGTTGGCCAAATAAAATACCCATTTTCGACTGTTCAAGTAAATCTTTGATGGGTAAGGATAGTTTTTTTGTGAGAAAATTATCACTGGGAAAGTTGGAGTGAAATTGCAAGGTGATCACTTGTGCATTGGGAGAGTTACCTGTCCATGCATGAGGGGTGTTGGGGCCAATCATTACTAAATCTGGTGAAGAGAACTCCATGATGGAGTCGCCAATGATTCTTTTCCCTTTCGCATTTAGTACCAAATTTATCTCGTATTCAGGATGAAAATGAACCGGGAAGTCAAATTTTGCATTCTGATGGTTCATGATTACAAAGAAATCATCTTCTGATAAAGGGGCTATTTCTCTTATTATTCTTCCGTTCATCTTAATGGTCTTATGATATTTTTTACAAATGTAATTAAAATTTCATAATATCATTGCATACATATATTTTTTAAGTGCTTATAAATAAGGTGTAAAGGTGGATGTTGTGTAGATATATTGCTTTTATGTTGTAAATTTATTCATAATATCATCATATTTTAACATGAAAAACATATTTTAACAAATATAAACGATCTATTTTTGTTTTGTGATTAATCATCAAATTATTAATTAAATAGGTTAGTTAACGTAAACAGTTATTTCTATGAAATGTTGGACAAATAAATTTAGAGTTTTGTTCTTTATTTTCTCCATGTGTTCGCTTTCCTTTGTTGCAAAAGGACAACTGAGGATCAAAGGAGAAGTTAAAGATTTTTTGGGGGCAACTCTTCCTGGTGTCAATGTATATGAAAAAGGTACAACAAGAGGAACCATAACAGATATTAATGGATTATATGAGCTGGAGGTTTCTTCGGAGAATGCAATTGTTGTTTACTCATCAATTGGTATGGTGACACAGGAGATTGTTGTTGGTCAGCAAAACATCATTGATGTTGTTTTAGAAGAGGAATTGCTTGGTTTGGATGAAGTGTTGGTTGTGGGGTATGGGTCTGTTAAAAAAAGTGATTTAACAGGTTCGGTGGCTAGTGTTAAGACTGAGAAGTTGCAATCTATTCCTGCGAACTCCATTGATGGGGTATTGCAAGGACGTGTAGCTGGGATGCAAGTTATTAATTCGTCACAAGAACCAGGTGCTAGTTCTACCATTAGAATAAGAGGTGCCAGCTCCTTTAGCGGAAGCAATGATCCTTTGGTTGTTGTTGATGGGTTTCCATTGGGTAGTGCAGGAAATTTAAAACAGATTAATCCTTCAGACATAGCATCTATTGAAGTAATGAAAGATGCTTCCGCCTCTGCTATATACGGTTCTCGAGGAGCCAATGGTGTAATCATGATTACCACAAAGAAAGCAAAAGCCGGAAAAGCAACCATCGAAGTCAACCATCAAACTTCGGTCAAGGATTTTACTTCAAATCTAATTCAATGGGAAGATCCTCTGTTGATGGCTCAGTTGAGTAATGAGAGGAGTGTGAATGATGGGATGGTGCCATATTATACAGGGCAATCTATTGACCAGGTTTATTATCCTTCGTTGTCTGAGATATCGAGTGGTGCTTGGCCCTATAATACCGATTGGGGAGATGTTGTTTTTAGGAATCATCCTATCTCTCATAATTCCACGGTCTCCTTACGTGGCGCCAATGAAACGACATCTTTTAATATTAGTGCCAACTACTTATCAGAACAAGGTGTGTATATAAAAGATGATTATGAAAAAATGATAATAAACCTTGGTGTTTCTCACCAATTTAATGATTGGTTAAAGGTGGTATCATCTAACATCTTGTCTAAAAATAAGCGTGATAAAAATGACGGTTTAGCCTATTGGAGAAACCCTTTATGGCCTGTATATGATGAGAGTGGAGATTATTGGAGAACTTCTTCGCAGGATTTTGACCATCCATTGGCTTATACCGATAATGTGTTGAATACCACCAAAGGACTAGATGTTATATCATCTTATTTGTTTGATTTTACATTGAGTGATCACTTGAATATTAAAACGCAGTTGAACTATAAATATGGCTCTACAATTGCCGATAAATACTACCCCAAAGATTATACATGGGAAGGTAATTATTTTGATGGGGTAGCCTATATTGATAACTGGCAGTCGGAAGATATTTTATCGGAGACATTTGCTACCTATAAAAACGATTTTGGAGTGCATAAGTTAGATGTGATGGCTGGGCATTCGTATAAAAATTACGTAAGTAGATCGTCGCAATTAAAAGCAAAAGGGTTTGTTAATGAAGCCCTTCTCAATGAAAATATGAGTGCAGGTGATCCTGAATCTAATGAGTTATCAAATGATAAGATCAAAACCCAACTATTGTCTTTTTATAGTCGGGTAAACTATAGTTTTAAAAATAAATATTTATTTACAGGAACTGTGCGTGCAGACGGATCTTCGAAGTTTGGTGAGAATAATAAATGGGGATATTTCCCTTCGGCAGCTATTAGCTGGAAAGCACATGAAGAACCTTTTATTCAGAGTTTAGGCGTATTTCAGGAATTAAAAGCTCGTTTGAGCTATGGAGTTTCCGGAAATCAAGGTATTTCAGCTTATCAAACATTGAGTAGATATGGTATTGAAAACTATTATGACCAAGGACAATGGAAAACGGTTATTGGGCCAGGCTATATTAGTGGACAGTATGGGCCAGATTATCGTTATAATTATTGGTCAGGTATTCCTAATAAGGATTTAAAGTGGGAGTCTACTACTCAGTTAAACTTTGGGTTAGATATGGCATTCTTTCAGCGAAGACTTAGGGCAACGGTCGATTTGTATAGTAAGGAAACCAACGATCTATTGCGTCAAAAGTTCTTGCCTTTGTCCTCAAGTTATAGTCGAATATGGGTGAATGATGGAACAATATTGAATAAAGGTGTTGAGGTATCACTCGAAGGTAATATCATTAGTGGAAAAGATGTAAGTCTTACTTCTAATTTGATGTTATCTGTCAATCGAAATGAAGTTCAGGATCTTGGGAATAGTGCTGCCATGGGGCTGCTAAAGGACTCTAATACAGGTATGGAGTATGAGTTTCAGGGCGAAGGCTTTGATACTTTTGGAATGGCTACTGCAAATATTTATGCTGTTGGCGAGCCGTTGAATGTATTTTATGGGTATAAAACCAACGGAATCATCCAGAGTGAGGAGGAAGGACTTGCTGCTGGATTAACGGGCGATATGGCTTTGCCCGGAGAATTTAAATATGTAGATATTAATGAAGATGGGGTGTTTGATGAGGAGGATAGAACAATTATAGGTGATCCTAATCCTGATTTTATTGCAAGTTTAGGTCTGGATTTTACCTATAAAAACTTTGACATCTCGCTTTTCTTCAATGGAGTTTTTGGTAATGATATATTTTATCCCGGAAAATTAGATCAGGCGAATATCATGCCTTTAAGATGGACCATGGATCATCCAACAAATGATTATCCGAAATTGAAAAGTATAAGAGATTTAAGATTAAGTGATTGGTTTATTGAGGATGGTTCTTTTGTACGTATTCAAAATATGACCGTTGGATATCGTTTTAATGTGGATGATATATCGTTTATATCGAAAGCGAGACTTTATTTGAATGCGACAAACTTGTATACGTTTACATTTAGTGACTTCACTGGGTATGATCCTGAAGTAGGTTTGGATGGAATATATTGGGGCGGTTATCCTCGTACTAGAAATGTAACACTGGGTTTAAATGTAACTTTTTAATCTGAAGAACAATGAAAAATAAAATTATATATCTATTTACAATAATAGTGGCCTTGAGTTCTTGTGATTTGTCGGAGGAGCCTTATGGTTTTTACTCTGATGATAACTTTTATAAAACAGTAGAAGATGCTGATGCTGCACTGCTGTACGCTTATCGTGCATTCAACTATCAGGGATATAATAGAGGGATTATTGATACGGGCGACTTGCCTTCTGAAACGATGACAGTAAAGGTGGGGGAAGGAAATGGTGTACAGGAGTTGAATTCTTGGAAGGTAAACAATACCAATGGCACCCTGTCTGATTTTTTTCAGTATTGTTATATCGCCATAAATAGAGCCAATGGTGTTATCGAAAATGTGAAAGATGAAAGTTTTAACCAAGAAGATAAAGAGCGTATCCTTGGTGAAGCTTATACCATTAGAGCTTGGAGTTATTTTAGCCTAGTTCGTGTTTTTGGACGGGTTCCTATGTTAAAACAATTAGTGGTTACAGAGGGGCAGACGAATCCCGTGTTGGCAGAAGATTTGGATGAGGTGTATGATTTTATTCTTGAAGACTTAACCTTGGCTGAATCTTATTTGCAAATTGGCAGAAAGGTTGGACGTTTTGATAAAGTAGCCACCTGGGCGATATTGGCAAAGGTGTATTTGAACATTGCTTCTGGTATGGATAATGGTGCAGCCGGCTATCGTGATATGGCTAAAGATGTTAATGCCATGTATAATGAAGCCGCGTTGTGGTCGGCAAAGGTGCTAAATGACCAAGCAGAATATGCTTTTGACGAAGAGCTAAGTGATATTTATAATGTAGAAAAACCTGATGGTCCTGAGCATATATGGATTATTAGTATGGATAGAACAGGTGATAATACCGAGGAGTTTGGTTCATCACAATTAATGTGGTTGCCTTGGGGTCCTGGTGTCTCATATTATGTAACAAATGCAGATGGTGTGCTGGAACCTGCCCAGAATGGCTGGGAAGTATATCGTATCACTGACGACTTTAGGTCGACATTTGATTCTGGAGATAAGCGTATGACAGCTTTGATGGATGATACAATTTATGATAAGGATGGTAATGTAATTGGAAGTGTGGAGGATGGAAATGTGCCAGGGTTTTTCAGTAAAAAATATTTAGATCCTTTTTTTAATGGTAATAGATCCAGCTGTAGGCCCTTAATGATCCGTTTTACAGATATCGCATTGACGTATGCTGAAGCTGTAGGTCCAACTGCTGAGGGAGAAGCTTGGTTGAATAGAGTGCGTGCTCGTGCAGGTGTTGATCCGGTAACAACAGGAATGAGCACGGAGGATTTTAGAAAAGCTGTACTACAGGAGAGGAGTTGGGAATTAGCATTTGAAGGTCATCGTTTGTATGATTTAAGAAGGACGGCTTCGGTAACATCTACTATTACAGCAGCTAAGGTGGCTGGTGTAACGGAAGATGATGCTGCATTTTATCCAATTCCGTTAAGGGAACTAGACTTAAATCCTAATGCCAGATAATGGTTTCAGCGATAGGTGTCAAAGTGTAAAAGTAGCAAAACGAGTTTGCGTTTTGTTGGTAGGATATATGTTTTAATACCTGTTTAGATCCTTTAGGTGGAAATTGTTTAGGGTGAATGATGAAAAATTTATACATGAAACGAGCAATGGAAATGAATTCACTCACGAGAGTATGATTAATTTCGGCGCGTTTCATGCAACAAATGAAAATTATAAACGCATGAAAACAACAATATATAGTATTCTAATTCTGATAACAGCCTTGCTGTTTCATTCTTGTGAGAAAGACTTGATGGATGAGGTGAATGAGGGTAACTGGAATAATGAACGTAATATTTTAGGTATCAACTTAAATAAGCAGATTGGAGAGGCTGTTATTAAAAGAACAGCAGATGAAGCAACAATAAATATTACAGTTAATGCAGTTGATTTAGATCTTTCGGCAATTGCTATTACAGACCTTACTTTGTCTTATGACGCCACGGCAAATACATCTGTTGGTGAAAAATTGGATTTTGATAATCCAGAAAATAAAGCTTCAATTACGGTGACTTCAAAGAAAGGAGAAACACTTATTTGGGATGTTTTTATTGAACCTTTTGTGAATGAACTGGAAGGATCATGGTCCATTTCGAGTTTCTATTTTATGTGGGATGATGGATTTGGTTGGGGAAATGCAGGAGAGGATGAGGTAGCTGCCTTATTGCCCGCATCAGCGTCCGGACTTGATGATGTGATTACTTTTGGCGAGGTGAAAGGTGCTGATAGTGATGGTAGAGTGTTCGGCGACTATGAGCGTACAACAGGTGATGATGGGGCTGTAGCTTCGTTTGTTTATGAATCAACAGGGGTTGATTGGAGTAGCTTGTTTGGTCAGTTGCCAGTAGGAACTGGGCAGTGGGTATTAAATAAAGATAATTCAATAACCATTACCGTTGATGATAAATCTTATACCACTAGCATATTTCAGAAGGAGGATGAATCAACTCTTAAAATTCCATTAAATACAGGTGCCCAAGAGCTTGATAAGATAAATTGGGACAATTATTATGGTGATCATTCAAATAAATTTATTGCTGGTACTGCGTTGTATTATACTTTAATGAGATTGTAAATAGACGTAAGGTTTTGATGTTCTATATTCAATAAGTTAGTTATAAAAAAAGAGTTAAGGCTTACTTTAATAAAAATAAGATAATGATGGAACGCGCTATGATTGTGTAATTAACTCCGCTGATCTTTTATTCACAGCAGGGGATGATTAATTCTGGCGAGTTCCATATGGCCTTTGAAAAATAAATTTAAACACATGAAAAAAGTTTTAATTTTTATAGGATTACTTTCTTTGGTGCTTTCTGTTTCTGCTTGTGATAGTGAAGATAGAGGTGTTCCAGAAAATGTAATGAAGAATAGGGTAATAAATATTACTTCAGAAGTAATATCCACTGATTATGTGGGTAATGGAGCTCAGTGGGGAGGCTATGAATCAACACAGGATTGGATAGGTTCGGAAACGTTGAGTGATGAAGATTGGAATACGCTCTATCAGCGAATAGATTTTATGCGTCCACCTTTTCTAAGGATAATGGTGAATGCATCGTCTTATATCAGCGAGGGTGTTTATAATGAAACGGCTAATTCTAGCTCTTTGTTTAAGATGTTAGACTATGCACAAAGCCGTGATATAGAAATTGCATACGGAGAGTGGGGACATCACTACAGCAACAATAACTTGCAGGATATAGATCTTGATTGGATTTCTCAATCAGTTAAGTTTTTAAATTTTTTGGTAAATGAAAAAGGTTACTCCTGTATTAAAACAGTGAATATCATTAATGAGCCCAATGGAGAATGGTCCAGTGCAAAAGGTGATTATACGGCATGGAAAAATGCCCAAAGTGCTTATTTGGCTGAAATGGATAAGTATAGCGGGCTTTCTGCGGTTCAACTGATGGGACCTGATATTGCTATCTTTAACAGTGTGAGTGGAATAGACTGGATAACCAATGCTCATCATGATTTTGATGAATCGATTGGATTGTATGATATTCACGTTTATCCCAAGCAGTTGATTGTGAGGAATGGTGATTATACAGAGATGCTCAAAGCTTATAGGGATGTTGTGCCAAATGAAAAGAAAATAGTGTTAAGTGAGATTGGTTTTAAATATGATGAGGTTGATTATGAACTAAAAGAAGCCAATGATAGAGCCATAGCAAATGATCCATATGCTGGAGATGATTCTAATATGATGATTTATGAGTCATTTTATGGTACGGATATGGCTGATGCTATTATGCAGTCGATGTTAGCTGGTTTTTCAGGTGGCTTGGTGTGGGATATGGATGATGCGATGTATGTTAGTCCCGATGGAAACAATTATAATGTGGATAAAATGAAACGTTGGGGATTCTGGAATATACTAGGAGAAGAACATGTAGGGGATGCAGCAGATGAGGAGATACGTCCGTTTTTTTATCCGGTTTCCTTATTGTGTAGGTACTTTCCTGCTGGTACCACCATTTACAATGTGGAATTTGCCAATAAAAAGGGTGTGCGTGCCGTGATGGGCGAAAAGGATGGAAAATATACCATCGCCATTGTGAATTCACACTATGTCGATTACGAAGTAGAGTTGAAGTCGGACTTTTTACCCAAAGTTACTCTCAATAAATACTGTTATGAAGTAGAAGAAGGACAGGCGTTTATTGGAGTTGTAGATGCCGATGGATTTGCTGTCCCAGTAGAGGAAAACGTGGTAATTGATTTTTCAAAAGGACTTGATATGACCTTGAAAGGAGAATCTTTTATACTATATACCAATATGGAATAAGTATGCTTTTAGAGAGCTGCAAGTCGGTAAGAATTAAAAGAAAATAATCAAATGAGACGAATCAAGAGAAATACCTTGTACAAAAATGTTATGTATTCAGGTAAGTTTTATTGGGTCGTTGAAAAATTAATGAAGTAGAATATTTAAAACGCGCCACGATAGAGTATTTCTCACACAGGAGCATGACTAATTTTGGCGAGTTTTATGCAACAATTGAAAATTATAAACGCATGAAATTAATAAAACATCCAGACAACCCTATATTAAAACCACATGCTACTAATTATTGGGAAAATTTAGTGGTCTGTAATCCGGGGGTATGGTACGAAAATGGTAAATTCACGATGCTATATCGGGCAGCGGGTGATGATGAACAACATTTTATTAGAATGGGAACTGCGATAAGTACCGATGGTGTGCATTTTGAAAGGGTATCGGATGAGCCAGCTTTTGGTCCAAGTATTGATGGTCCTGATCAAGGTGGGGTAGAAGATCCTAGAATTGTGAAGTTTGGTGATGAATTTTATGTGACTTATGCCTATCGACCCCATTATCCCGGCCAATATTGGAAATTTGCACATGATGTAATTCTTTTACCGGAATCTAATGCGTATTCTCCGGCGGTAATCAAGGAAAATATTGCTAACTCAGGTTTAGCCGTAACCAAAGATTTTATAAACTGGCGCCGTTTGGGCCGTATTACTGAAACAAATCTGGATGATAGAGATGTTATCTTGTTCCCGGAAAAGATTCATGGTAAGTTTGCCATGCTTCATCGTCCGAAGCAATGGGTGGGTGAAGCATATGGATGTGATAAGCCAGCTGTTTGGATTCGGTTTTCTGATGATTTAATGGTCTGGAATGAACCGAGTAAATTGTTGTTGGCAGGTAAAGATGGAACATGGGAGGAAAAGATTGGAGGTAGTACCCCACCGCTAAAAACAGATGATGGTTGGTTGCTTCTTTATCATGGAGTTGAGAATGGTGGAGAAGGTTTTTACCGTGTAGGAGTAGCCTTATTGGATATAGATGATCCAACAAAGGTAATTGCTCGTGCCAGCGAATGGATCATGGAACCAGAGTATGAATATGAAACAAATGGGTTTTATCAGGGCTGTGTTTTTCCAACCGGTAATGTGATTGTTGACGATACTTTATATGTGTATTATGGAGCCGCTGATAAATACGTTGGATTGGCCACATGTAAAGTTTCTGATATTTTAGCATTTGTAAAAGGAATATAAAACGAATGTAACTGAATTATGAAAAAGAGAATAGTAGTTTTTATTTCGATAATTTTATTGAGCGTTCATATGTTTTCACAAGACCAAAATTTTCATATTTATTTGTGTCTGGGGCAATCTAATATGCAGGGTTCAGCCACTGTTGAAGCCCAAGATAAAGTTGTGATGCCACGGTTTAAAATGATGGCCACCACGGATTGTTCAGAGAAAGGGAGAAAAGTTGGACAGTGGTATCAAGCTGTGCCTCCATTAAGCCAATGTTGGGCAGGTCTTTCTCCGGCTGACTATTTTGGAAGAACGATGGCGGCTTGTACTCCAGATAGTATTACTGTGGGAGTGATTAATGTAGCCATCGGGGGCTCAGATATTCGTTTGTTTAATAAGGATTTGTACAAAGCATATACAAATACTTACCCTGAGCAATGGTTTGCAGATCAGATAAATGCCTATGGAGGAAACCCATATGAGCGCTTGGTCAAAATGGCTAAAAAAGCGCAGAGGACTGGTGTGATTAAAGGAATATTGTTGCATCAAGGCGAGACCAATGAACGAGATTCCAATTGGCCTTTGTATGTCAAGGCTGTTTATGAAAATTTACTGCACGATCTGTCTTTAAGTGCCGACGATGTGCCATTGCTGGCAGGAGAGGTGGTTCATGCCGATCAGGGAGGTAAGTGTTCTAGTATGAATTATATTATTAATACCTTGCCATTTTATGTGCCAACAGCATTTGTTATTTCATCCAGCGGTTGCAGTGTAAGAGAGGATAACGTGCACTTTAATTCAGCTGGAGTGAGAAAGTTAGGGAGGAGATATGCGGTGGAAATGCTTTCTATTCTGGGATATTAAAAGAATAGGATGGGGTGTTATCTATAATTAATTGGCAGAGAATGATCATCACATGAATCCACATGGGTGGAGCAAATTATTAGGTACTTGAATGATTGTAATTTGTACTGGTTTATGATGGTTTGGTTAAAAATAGACATATGAAGAATATATTATTGATTATCATTGGAACAATTATGTTATTGTCTTGTCAGCGGGATGATACTGAGCAGATTAGAATTAAAACCAAAGAACTCATCAGTACTCATTTTATGGGTAATGGGGTTCAGTGGTCAGCATATCCACATGGTGATACTGAGAATGGAGAGTGGGGTAAATTAATGACTTCTGAGAAATGGGAGATGAACTTTAAAAGGTTGGATTATATGAAGCCTAAACTTTTTAGAGTGCTGGATCAGGCTAATTGGCGATATATGGTCGGTTTCGATTCAGATGGTGAGCCTATTTTGGATTTTCATACCCCTGAAGTAAAAGCCGTAGAGAAAATATTGTCCTATGCTCAAAAAAATAATATTACCGTTTTGTTTGGAGAGTGGGGAACGCCCTATAAAATGCATGATTTAGATGCAGGTAATAGCGATAAATTTAAGGGCGCTAACGATCCTAAGTGGATTCGCAGTATAGTTGCATATCTTGACTATCTGATTGTAAAAAAAGGATATACCTGTATCAAGTATTATAATCTGGTAAATGAACCCAATGGTGATTGGGCAAGTACCAAAGGTGATTTTGAGGAATGGGCTGAAGGCGTGAGAATGTTAACGGCTGCTTTAAGAGAGAAAGGCTTGGATAAATATATTTCTGTTGCCGGACCAGATGCCGTGACGCGTTACGATAATCCAAATTCAACTTATAGCGGAGCAGGCTGGGTAAGGGAAACAGCTAAACAGCTGGATGAGATGGTTGGTATTTATGAAGTGCACGACTATACGGAATACGATTTGGTTAGAAGTGGAGGCTTTAAAAAATACCATGGAGACATTGCTCAATTAATGGCACATACGAATAAGCAAATCATTTTTGGAGAGCTTGGTTTTAGTAGGAATGGGGTTGAAAATCAAGAGAGAGCAAGCCGTGATCTCTACGCCTGTGAGGATAGTCAATTTGATGTGTTCAAATTTAGTTATGGTGTAGATATGGCTGATGCTGTTATTCAAAGTATGAATGCCGGTTATTCTGGTGCTGCGGCTTGGGCATTGGATGATGCAATGCATACATGTGGTGATCTGGGCAATAAAAATGAATTGAAACGGTGGGGTATGTGGAATAGCTTGGGTACCGAACTCTGTCAGAATCCAGCTGATGAAAATATGCGTCCTTGGTTTTATAGCTGGTCTTTATTGTGTCGTTATTTCCCTAGTGGTTGCAGTGTTGTTAAAACCGATTCTACCGGAATAGAAGGCCTTAGGCTTACTGCGGGTGTTTATAATGATGATATTACTGTTGCTATTGTAAATAATTCGGGGGTAGACAATACGATTTCTTTGAATATACCAACTCATAAACAGCTTAAGAAATTCTTGTATTTTGATGGAGATAGGGCAGTTGATGTCAATCGTTTTCCAATTCCTGTAGAGGAAAAAATAGATGCGAAACATTCCATTGAGTTGACAATGCCTGCCAGTAGTTTTGTTATTTTGACCTCTCTGGATTATTAGTTGGTAAAGTAAATTGTTTTGATTTTTGTTTTAGAAAAATTGTTACACTATTGCTTTTAGGAGCTTTGTTTTTTTTATATGATATTATATAATGATGAATATTAGTACAATAGATATTACTATCCTGGTGCTTTTTATGGTGGGTATAGTATGGTGGGCTTTAAAAAATGGGAAGAGTTCCGATTCTACTTCCTATTTTCTGGCAGGAAGGAATATGACATGGCCGGTGGTGGGACTGTCTTTATTTGCGGCAAGTGTTTCAAGTTCTACCCTAATGGGGCATTCGGGAGAAGGGTTTATTACCGGAATAGCTGTCTTTAATTATAACTGGATATCTGTTTTAGTTATGGTGTTTTTTGCGCTATTCTTTTTACCTTTTTATATTAAATCGGGAATTTTCACAATGCCAGAGTTTCTGGAGAAGCGTTTTGATAAACGGTCGAGGTATTATTTTTCTTTTATTACTATTTTTGGTAATGTGTTTTTGGATGCTGCTGCTACCTTATATACTGGCGCTTTAATCATTAAATTAATATTTCCTGAAGTTGATTTGTTTTGGATTATAGTCATCATGGCTCTGGTAGCTGGTAGTTACACCATTGTTGGAGGATTGTCTTCAGCCATCAATGCCGATATGATTCAAGCCACTATTTTAATAATAGGTTCAGGTGTTCTTTATTTTTTTGCACTCAATGAAATAGGGGGCTGGGAAGAACTTTATAATAAATTTGGCGATGGAGTATGGTTAAAGCTCACCAGACCCATTGATGATCCAACAGTTCCCTGGTTAGGTATGTGGTTAGGTATTCCTATTCTGGGATTTTACTTCTGGGCCAATAACCAAGTCATGGTGCAGCGTGTGTTATCTGCCAAGTCTATAGATCATGGTAGAAAAGGAGTGTTGTTTGTTGGTTTCTTGTATTTGTTTACTTTATTTATTTTTATCTTACCCGGATTGATAGGGAGAGGTATTCATTTGTTTGGTGTTGAAAATCTTCCTGCTGAAATTATTGATGGAAGCACATTGAAGTCAACGTTTGGGATAAATACCGATCAGGTGTATCCTAGATTGATTGTTCATTTATTGCCTATAGGGTTAATTGGACTCATTCTGGCAGCTATGATTTCAGCTTTGACATCTACATTAAGTGCTACACTGAGCTCCGTGTCTACTTTGTTTACAATGGATTTTTATCAACGATGGGATAAAAATGCTGATGGTAAGAAGTTGGTAAAGGTGGGAAGGATTACTTCGATTGTTGTATTGCTTATTGCTATTATGTGGGCTCCTTTTATCGCGAAATTTGATTCTTTAGTGTCTTACTATCAGGAGGTGGTATCTTATTTGGCTCCCCCAATTGTTGGTACTTTCTTTTTGGGGTTGTTTTGGAAACGCTCTAATGAATATGGTGCGCTTTGGGGATTGATTTCAGGGATAATAGTTGCTGCATTTCTTATGATTTCAAAATATGTGTTGGGTATTGATATTCCATATCATTTCTTACTAATAGCTCCAGTGGTAATGATGTTTAGTATGAGTGTTAATGTGATAGTTAGTTTGTTGACTGTTCTACCAGATGCCGAAAAAGTGGCTCAAAATACTTGGACTGTCAAAATATGGCATGAAGAAACAGCGGAACTAAAGGGTGTTGTGTGGTACAAAAATTTCAGGGTACTATCTGTAATTTTGGTTGTATGCTGTTTTGTGATGTATTTTATGTTTAAATAGTGAATTTATGTTCCGATTTAGGAAAGAGGATGCGCTCGTAGTATCCTCTTTTTTATTTTAGTGTGCCAAAGATGTTTTAGACTTTCGAATTAGATTTTCTAATGTATTTGCGATTTTATATTTATGTTTGGCTAATTGTGCATAATAATCATGCTTATTTCTGTTGTGATTTCGCTTAAATTCTTACATTTATTTTTTTTATGACAAGGGAAATAATATTGGCATATGGGAACATTAAAAATAAAAAATTTATTGGTTCGTAGTAATGTGGGGTTTGAGCCGCATATTCGTGATTATCAGCAGGACTTGCTGGTGACTATCTCTATTTGTTATAACAGTTTGTTAGAGGAGGGGAGTGACGATCCCAAGGATGCCATAGATTTAAACCTCATGGTGAAGGAGATTATGGGACGGGCAGAGTCAGGGCATTTTAATTTAATAGAGGCTTTTACCCGTATGATTTTGGACACTGTTTTGGAGGAAGGAAGAGTCGATAGGGCCGAGGTTGAGGTGAAAAAAGTAAAGTCGATTCAGTTCTCCGGAGAATTGTCTTTTAGCTTGTCGGGTACTAATGGGTAATGGGATATGAGGAGCTTTTTGAAATATGGATTTGTTTTTTTATTGGTACTGGCTTCCCCGTTAAAAGCCGAGGAAACAGTTCTTAATCAACTTCATCGAAAACTTAAAAATGCCTCTTTACCCGAGAAGGTGGAGGTGTACAATCAGCTTTCAGCCTATTATATTTCTTCGGATGCCGAAAAAGCGATTAAATACGCCAATCAGGCGCTCAAAATTGCTCATTCATTAAATGACTTACCTGGAAAAGCGAGGGCTTATGGTAATTTGGGAATGGGGTATTATTTCCTGAGTGATTACGATAATCTACGTGAGTATTATAAAAGATCATTGACGGCCTATGATTCTTTGGGTGATCAGAGAGGTATCACAGATCTAGCTACTAAATTTTATCGATTGGACAATTCACAGAAGTCCTTGGATAACTACAAAAATTCCTTGCTCCTGTATCTAAATGAAAATGATGTAAAAAAAATTATAGCCACCTATAAGAATATGGGTGATGTACATAAGAGTATGGGAGATTACCAAATAGCATTGGAAAATTATTTGAAAGCGCTGGATTATATTGGTGAGCAAAAGAAAGGCTATGAACTGGAAAAGACTGCCTTGTGGGAGAGTATTGGATATATATGGTTTAATGAGGAAGCGTATGATAAAGCATTGAGGTATTATACTTTGTTACATGATGAGTATATGAAAAGGGGGGATACATTGAGCATTGCCTCTGCTTCGAATAATTTGGCAGGTGTATATTATCGTAAAGATCAGTTAAATAAGTCCAAAGATGTTTATCGGCAGGCTTTGGATTTACAAATAAAAATGAATGATCATTTGGGAGCTTCTATCTCGCTGCTTAACCTGGCTCGTATTTATAGTAAACTCAATGATCATCCAGAGGCTATCTTGCTTCATAAAAAGAGTATTGCCCTGGCCAAGGTGATTGGTAGCCGGGATGTTCAACAGGATAACTATAGAATGTTAGCCATTATTTATAGTAAAAAAGGGGATTTTAAACTGGCCTATAAATATCAGGTTTTGTATTCTAATACTTCGGGTGTGTTAGCCAGAGCACAGAATGTAGATCAATACATAAGAACCTTGATGGTAAATGATATTGAAAAAGAAAAAAGAGAGAATGAAGTACTGGAGGCACGAAATGAAAATTATCGTTTAAGGTTAGAAAAAGAAAACCTGTCTGCCTGGCGGCTTTCTTTTGGTTTTACCATTCTCGTGGTTTTGATACTGGTCTTTGTTATTTATTATCGTTATTATTTGAAACGCGAGGAAAATAAGAATCTGGAGACAAAAGTGAAGGAGGCGCTTAAAAAGCAAGAGGAACAACAGCAAATTATAGTGCATCAGGCGAGTCTTTCTTCTCTGGGTGAATTGGCCGCAGGTATTGCTCATGAAATCAATCAACCCATTCAAAATATATCCCTGTCTGCTGAAGGGATACAGTTTGAACTAATGGAGACAACGCCCGATCATGCTTTTGTAAAGAAGTCGGTTGGTGAGATATTTGAAGATATTGTCCGAGTACGTGAAATAGTAGATCATATACGTATTTTTTCCAGCGGACAAAAGGAGACAGTGTACGAGTGGTTTTCGGTTTCTGAATGTGTGAATGCTGCCATATCGATGATACGGCGTCAGTACCAGAACCACAATATAGATTTGCAGCTTCAATTAAGTCATGAGGTACCCGATTTGATGGGTAACCCGCATAAAGTGGAACAGGTGATTCATAACCTGCTGTCCAATGCCAGAGATGCTGTGGATGAACGAGAACGAAAGAATCCTGACTTTAAAAAGCAAATAGTGATTGAAACGGGTTATGAAGCAAACGAAGTGTTTATTAAAGTCAGGGATAATGGAGCAGGCATTCCGCATGATAAACAAACCGATATTTTTCTCCCTTTTGTCACTAGTAAGCAGTTGGGAAAGGGAACCGGACTTGGTTTGTCTATCTCGTATAGTCTAGTAAAAGAAATGAATGGACGTATAGAAGTACAAAGCCGAGTGATGGATGGAACGATCATGAAAGTTATTTTTCCTGTGGATAAGAAGAATATAAATCAATAGGATAATTATTTGATTGGGTGGAGTTGTTTTTGTGCAATGAATGGTATTTTATTGTTATGGCTTATTCGTCGGTAAATTGTGTTTATATCATATAATGTGATTATTGAAAGAAGCAGCAGACAAATCGATGATTTGTTGTTATAAAGTATAAATATATAATGAGTAACTTGAAAATATTGATTCTGGATGATGAAGTTCGTATCACCGAAAAATTAAAATATCATCTGGATAAGAGAAGTTTTGAGGTGTATACCGCCAATACACCCAACGAGGGTTTTGCTTTGCTGGAAAAGGAGAAGCCGGGCATACTGATTCTGGATGTGATACTTCCGGGTATGAATGGGTTGGACGTGTTGAAAAAGGTGAAGGAGGATTATCCGAGTATAGAGGTGATCATGATAAGTGGTTATGGTGATATGGATATGGTAATTGAAGCCATGCGTAAAGGTGCTTCAGACTTTATAAGAAAACCTTTTCAGGTAATGGATATTCAGGTAGCTGTGGAGCGAACAGGTAAATTTATTGCCCTTCAGAAGAAGCTGGAGCGTGCAGAAGATATAGGATCGCTTGTCTCGCGTGAATTGGAAGGGATGATTGAAAAGGACTTTATTGGTGAGAGTGATGCCATTAAAAGAGTTATAAAAATAGCGCTTAAAACGGCCAAAGATAAAGATGTAAACGTGCTGGTGACAGGTGAGAACGGAACTGGAAAGGAAATCATCTCGCGTATTATACATTATGCCAGTCCCCGCAGTGAGCAAGTGTTTGCCCCGGTGAATAGTTCGGCCATCCCTGCCACATTGCTTGAGAGTGAATTTTTTGGTCATGTAAAAGGGGCTTTTACAGATGCCCGCGATGATAAAAAAGGATATTTTGAACTGGCTAATAATGGTACTTTGTTCTTAGACGAGATCGCCGACATGCCTTTTTCCTTGCAAGCCAAGCTTTTGAGAGCCATCGAAGAAAACAAAGTGAAGCGGGTAGGAGGGAACAAGGAGATGCCGGTGGATGTACGTATTATCTCGGCTACCAATAAAAATATTGAGCAGCTGATTGAGGAGGGTAAGTTTCGTATTGATTTGTATCATCGTATCAATACCATAGAGATTAATATTCCTCCTTTACGGCAAAGACCCGAGGATATTGAGCCGTTGTTAAACCATTTTGTGGACTCGTTTGCGCGCAAAAAAAATATGGAAGCACCCGGAATAAGTGGTGATTTAATTAAGAAATTACAAGGATATTATTTTCCGGGTAATGTACGGGAATTGCGTAATATGGTAGAGCGGGCTTTGATCTTATTGGAGGGTAATGAGCTATTGCCTGGAGATTTCCCCTTAAAAGGGGATGCCCAAAAGGAGAGTATGTATTTTGATACCTTGGATCTGGAGCGTAATGAACAGCAGCTTATTGTGGAAGCACTTAGACGTTGCCAAATGAACCAGACACAAGCTGCTGATCTACTCTGTATTTCAAGGGATGCACTTAAGCGTAAAATAAAAAAGTTTGGGATAGAGATTGGAAAAACCATCGTGTAAGGTGTCTTTTTAATGGTTTAATTCGACTCCTATTTCACTGTGTGAAGGTCTGATGCATAAAGACCTATTCTCCCAAGATCAAACTCCCCGCTTTTTGTTGTTCGATTAGTTTTCTGACATATAGGTTTTTAGTAACCTGGCGACCTAAGTTAAGCAAATCAATCTCAATGGATAGTTCCTGCGACTGGACTGTTTCTGTTTGCGGTAGTGCGGGTATTGCTACTTTGCCCTTGTCGTCTGTTTTTACGTGATCATTGACCAAGTAGCCACCAGAATACTTGAAATGCACAGGACAGTTGCTCACTGTTCGTTCATCTCCATCATATACAACAAAAAAATTAGATGGATCCAAGTTGTTTAGGTCAGATACAATTTCAAAGCTATTGATCATTTTGTTGATTTGAACTGTCGCCTCTGAGGCCAAATCGAGCTGTTTCCCATTGATATCGGTGGAGGTAGATTCATTCATATAACCACTCAATGCATCCAGCGTTTGGGCAAAATGTTCAATGGCCGAAATGTGTCTGCCTTCGTCTCGTAGTTCCAGTCCTTTTAGATACTTTTCAGTAGCCAGCTTAAAAGCTTTTTTCTTTCGTAGTTCTTTTGTTTCCTTGTATTTTTGTTTAGAAAGGCGGTACATCAAATATACGTTTGAAAGGTCTTCCCAGTCATCCACATATTCGTAGCCCTCCAAGTATTCGGAGGAGGTGGACTTGATTCTATTTTGTAAATACTCATGAACTCCCTGTTTGTCTTCCACCTGATAAAATAGGGCTTCTGCTTTAATTGTTGAATTGATCTGGCTGGATATATCCGCTAAAGCTCTTTCCTTTGCTTTGTCCTCATATAACATGGGAGCTCCTATTTTGGGTGTTATTCCAATGCCAAAATAGTAATCCGGATCAGTGGGACGCTCTTTTAACCAGGCAGGTTTTGATTCTTCTAATAGTGCTGCTTGTTTTTTGGTGGAAGCGCACGCAGAAAGTAAAATTGTTATGGCAATGAGTGTAAATATTTTTTGCATACGATCTTATTTTAGTTCTCTGGCTGATAATTTTTAATTTCTTGGGTGATTTGTGCCACACAGTTATTCATTAGGGTGTTCTCTAATTGAGTCAGTGTTTTAGCAGTTCTGTTACCTTCGAAGAGTTGACGTAGTTTATTTACGCTCGAAGCATCATCGTATACCTTATCGGCAGCATTGCTTTTGGTTTGGTATTTCCAGGTGCCGGGAACAATCTTTTTATAATCACCCTCGAAATAAGCGTAGTGAATAATATCTTTTTCTTCTTTGTTAAAGGCGTTTGAAATGATAATTTCATCCCTATCTCTTCTTTTCATAGAATAAGATACCGTTAAATTAGCTTTGCGTTCAAGATAGTATTCGTAATACTTTACTTTGTCGTATACTGTTCTTGTTTTTTTCTGCTGGGTAGTTTTGTCCATATAAGTCTCTGTTCGCTTGAGGTACCCCTTTTTTTCTGTTTTCACTAACCGTCCATTATCCTTTGTGTATTTCTGAATACTCGCTTCAAACAAGGCCTTGGAATCTGGTATGGTAATTTCATTTTCCACCCCTTTCGTTCTGTCTAACATAAAAGCTTTTAGCTTAGCCGTATTGCTTTGGGATGAGGTGACACTGGCGCCAACCACTTCGTAAAGAGGTGACTGGATATCTGTTATTCCCTTGATTATTTTGTTGTTTAACTGACTGGCGATGGTTTGGTAAGCGGATAGATTTGTGCTTACCGCAGATATGTAAATAGTTACTTTTGCCTGTTTTAAAGAATAATTCATGAGTTCCAGGCTGTTTTCGTAGGTTTTTACATGATCTGTAATTGTTTTAAAGGTAAAGTAAGCTGATCGATACATATTATTATTCAACTGCTCATTTGCAGTACGATAGATAGGTTCATATTTTGCGACTATCCATTGACTCTTGGCATCTTTATAATTGTTATTAATTGTAAGAATCTCGGCGAGTAGTTTTTCTGAATTGGTAAATTGATCTAGTTGAAGGGCTTTGATGGCTTCTCCATAAATCTGATTCAGATAAGTATCTTCCACTTCTCTGTAATAATTTTTCTCTTCTTCAGGAAATATAAGCTTAATACCCACTCCTTGTATCTTTTTTAAATAATCTTCTGCCGAACGGTAGGCATAAACAGCTTCTTTGGCACTTCCGTTTTGGTATAGTGATTTGAAGTTTTCTATTTTGTCGTCCAATACCAATTGGCCTGTACGTTTAAGACCTAATTTTGCATCAATATTATTGATGTTTTTTTGTAATGAATTAAAATAGTTGTTTGCTGCGTCAGAATAAAGACCGGAGTTTTCCAGTAGACTGGCTTTTTTCACATATCGTTTACTGGCACAGGCGCATAAAATAAAAATGAGCGAAATAAGAAGTATTAGATGCTTCATGTAAAAATCGTTTATAGAATTAGTGATTATCTTATTGTTGTTGGGTTTTTTCACCTGTTTTTACTTCATCATTTCGATAAAGTTACCTTCTGTGGTTAAAAAATGTTTCATTAAGTGTGCAGTCAAGCAAGAGTGAACGGGAATAATTCCCAATATATCACCTGGTTGTATGTGTGCAAAGATTTTTTTGTTTGCCGAGATTACACCATGTTCTTGTGATAAAGATTTGACTTCACCTATAATATCGTGTGTGTCCCATTCTAAAGCATGGTTTATTTTAACCACTTTTCCATAGGATATATTACCATTGGGTAATTGAATATATTCTTTAGATAGGTGTATCGCTCCTGCGTGTACTACTATTTCGTTTCTCTGTGGGTGTGTGGCCAAAACGGGTGCAGCCATGCATACCGCTACATCGTTCATCGAGCAACTGCCTATTTGAACTTGGGTGTAATCGTAAAAGACAAAGTTACCTGGTCTGTACTCATTGATACCATAAAAATCATTATAAATGGAACAACTGGGCGTGTCGCCCCATGAAAGTTCCATTAAGGGGAATTCTTTTCTTAAAAATGTTTTGAGGGCAAGCATCTTCTCCAATGCCGGATCAACAACTTTTTTTATTTGCGCCATGTTGCGTGCATGATAAGTGTTGCCCGCATGGGTTAAAAAGCCAATAAAAATTAGTTTTTTTGTGTCCTTTAAATGAGCTAATATTTTTTTTAATGTAATAAAGTCTTCGGCATCAATGCCTGTGCGGTTATAGCCTGTGTCTGCTTTAATGAATACGCCCACCGGATTTTCTAAGTGATCTTCTAAAGCTTGTATGCTGGCTACATCTTCTATCAGAATATTCAAATTGATGGTAGCTGCCAGTTGGTTTATTGCTGCTGTATGAATGGGGGTGCAGGTTAATGCTACTGTGATATCCTTCCAACCGTGTTGCGCAAAGTAATGCGCCATTTTAAAGGAGGATACTGTGATTCGTTCTACGCCTGCATCGCGAAACCATTGGCCAATTTTTGCGGATTGATGGGTTTTGAAATGTGGTCTGAAATCTCCTTGCCACCCTCTTATGCGCGCCGCCATTTTTGTGATGTTGGCTTTGCATATGGAAGTGTTTAGCAGTAAAGAAGGTTCTGCAATTGGGTGCATATTTTTTTGTATTTGTTGCCCAAATATAAGCAACCCGCCTTAATCTTACAAAGATTATGGTGTTCATCCCATAAAGCTAGTTGTTATCTTGATGAAAAATATAACATAACCATTGTTTTGTACTAGTAACTTATTGGCTATGTACATTTCTGTAGAACCTATATTTTGTTTGTCAATGTTTATTACGAAATATATTTTGTACTACTAGGGTGATTGACGAAACCCGAAAAATGCATTAAAAAATCGATTACGTATTAAAATGGCTACCCATCAAGTGATCAACTAATTTGTTTCGATACTCCATAGTGGGTACTATGGAGTATTTTAACAAGTGCTTGATTGAATTGTACTTTAAATAGTTATGATGAAGTTATTGCATCATTCGGGTTTAATGTCAAGTAAAGTTATTCATCCTCATGTTCAATCTCTATTTCGATGAAATATTGGTTCTCATTTCTTGCTTCGTCGATACAGTATATACCTAGATGGTAATGTCCTTCTGCGATTTCTTCCTGTTCACTATCATGAGTGATTGTTTCCGGAATTATAATGTCCTGATGATGGGTTTTGAAGCATTGGCACCTATGTCCATTGCATTTACCCCGGGTAATCTCTCTATGGATTTAATGAAGGTACCTGTCTGGTTTTGTGCAACAAAGCGGGCATTGATCACTTCGTTTTTTTTAGATTTACGGGTGTTTATGCCGTTGCCAATCACAGAGACTTCATCCATTAAGCGGTTATCAGCTTTTAGCATTACCGTAAGGACAGCATCCTGGGTTGCGATGAAAGAAGTGTCTTTGGTATGATAACCTATAAACGAGAAGGAAATATTCGTATTTCCCTCTGTTACATTAAGTCTAAACTTGCCATTTATGTCTGTTATTTCGCATAGGTGGGTGTAATGTACATGGCATCCTGGTAAAGGAACCCCATGTTCATCATATACGAATCCTGTAACAGTATACATCTGTGCTTTGCCGGACCATGCATAGCAGGTACACAACAAGCACATCAAAATGTACTTTCTCACAAAATTATTTGCTTAAAATAAATAAAAACCGCCATCTGAATTTGGATGGGCAGAAAACCAATAGAAAAATTACTTTATTGAGTCGTAGAGTGGCGGGCCTCGGAGTTTTATCATCCGAAGATTTGTACAGTAAACAGATTCCTGTATCTCTTTTCTTACACGGTCAATATAAGCATAGGCTGATAAATGTTGGGAAACACAAATACCAGAGCAATCAATAATGCTATATAAACTTTAATTTTCTTCATCTTGAGGCAAAAACATAATGAGTAAACATGTGTCCACCTAAAAAGTTTTTTTTTATTATTTTTTAATGTTTGGGATGATAAGTGCATTTAGTAAGACTGTGGTTGGGTAACAGTATGGTTGACGCTGTTTGCTTTTTTTTTAATTGTTTTAAACAATTCTTTTTCCAAAACCTTCCTATAAAATCATAACTTTATATTTCGATACAAATACAACATACAAGATGATTCTTAAGGATTTTATTATTGTTGGAGGCGGTATTGCCGGCCTCTCGGCCATCAAGGCCATAAGAGAACAAAACCAGTCAGCCTCTATATTATGGATAAGTGATGAGGACAGGTTGCCTTATAAAAGAACAAAAATAAATAAGCATATAGCAGTTGGCTTTTCTCGGGATGAGTTTGCATTGGTGGAGCATGATTGGCTTCTTACTCATCATGTTGAACTTTTGTTTGATCGGGTGATTGGTATTGAGACAGCTAAGCATGAACTTTCGTTTAAGCACAGAGGTAATCTGCAATATCACAAATTGATTGTAGCTATAGGTAATAAACCAAGGCCGTTATCAATAAATGGGTTGTCTCAGGATATGGTATTTAATGTACATAATGCACGGCAGGTAGAGAATATCATTCGTTCCACATCTTCGTCACGAACCTATATGGTTGTAGGTGCTGGTGTGGAAGGTGTTGAGACCGCAGATCAATTGGTGCAGAAAGGTAAGAAAGTGATATTGGTTGATCGAAACTCCATGGTTCTTCAACGCTTTTTTACGCCCAAGTATGCCGCACTCTTGCAGGATACTATTCAAAAGGCAGGCATTCAGTTGTTATTAGATGTACATGACATAGATGGTAGTTTAGGTGAAAGTGTTATTCAAATGAATGGGCAACAGTATGATGTAGACACTGTTATTTCTACCATTGGATATACGCCTAATATTGAATTAGCTGCTGCATCCAATATACAGTGCAATGTAGGAATAAGGGTGGATGAATACATGCAAACATCTGCAGAAGATGTGTTTGCAGCTGGCGATGTAGCAGAGCATCCTTCCGGAGAGATTACTTGTTTGTGGCACGCTGCTGAATATCAAGGCCGGGTGGCCGGAATGAACGCTTGCGGAATAAAAACAAAATTGGAGCTAAAACCATTTCGTATGAAAACAGAAGTTTTTGGCGATTATTATCTGGCTGTCCTGCCCTCAAAAAGTAGTTTGGAATGGGTAGAGGAGGAGAAAGACGATATAGTACGTGATATGTATTTTGACCAAGGAAAGCTTGAGGCTGTTTTAATGAAGAACGATGGTTCCCGGTCAAAGATTTATCAAACGGCACTCATGGAGAAATGGACCAGAGAAAGAATCAATAGAGAACTGCCGTTGTGATGGGGTGCATAATGTCATCTTTTTGTTATGATATTATCCTTATTTTCGCAGGTGATCCAAATAAATGAATTGAATATATGGCCGAAGCTATTCATACCGGAGTTTATTCCGAGATAGGAGAAATAGAAGGTGTAATACTACATACGCCAGGGAGTGAAGTGGAAAATATGACTCCCGGAAACGCCGAGAGAGCATTATACAGCGATATTTTGAATTTGTCAGTTGCTGAAGAAGAGTATAGACAACTAAGTCAGGTGTTGGAAAAGATTACCCATACATTTCAAGTAAAAGACTTACTGACCGAAATATTGAATATTGATGAAGTGAGGGAGGCTTTAGTGCATAAGATATGTAAAAGGGAGAATGCAAAATTATTGAAGGAAAAACTGTTGGCCTTAAAACCTAGTGAATTGGCACGCCAGATTATCGAAGGTGTTCCTCTTCATAAAAATACCTTGACAAGCTTTTTGTCGGACGAGAGAAATGCCCTGCGCCCCTTACATAATTTCTTTTTTACACGTGATGCATCCATGACTGTATATGATAAGGTGTTAATAGGAAAGATGGCCACCAAGGTTAGGGAGAGAGAAGCCTTGGTAATGGAGACTATTTTTAATCACTCGTCTAAACTGAAAAGCAATACCGTAAATCCAAGTAAGTCAAAGCATCATAAGCATGAGATATCCATTGAAGGTGGTGATATCTTAGTGGCGAGGGAAGATATTTTAATTGTTGGTACGGGGGTGAGAACGAGTACCCAAGGGGTTGATTATATTATACGTCAGCTACAAAAGAATAAGGGAAAGCATAGTGTTGTGGTACAACAATTACCTTCTACACCAGAAAGCTTTATTCATTTGGATATGGTGTTTACCTTGCTCGACAGAGATATGTGCATGGTTTACGATCCTATTATTATGCAGCCCAATAAATACCAAACCATACTTATTTCTATTGAAGATGGGCATGTAAAGAATATTGAAAAACAAACCAACTTGGTGCAATGTCTGAATGGGCTGGGAATGCCTTTAAAACCTCTTTATTGTGGTGGGCGAAAAGATCTATGGATCCAGGAGCGTGAGCAATGGCATAGCGGAGCTAATTTTTTTGCCGTTGGTCCGGGTAAGGTGATTGGATACGACCGTAATGTTTATACAATGGAGGAGATGAATAACAATGGTTTTGAAATTATTCCTGCCTTGGATGTTATAGACAATAAAATTAGTCTAAATGATTATGAAAAATATGTGATTACCATCAGTGGGTCTGAATTGGCCCGTGGTGGAGGTGGTGCACGTTGTATGACTATGCCCTTTAAAAGAAAAAGGGTTGATTACTAAGTTGAGGTTTGTGCATGTGCAGCGAATCGGTCTTGCCTAAGCCTGCATCTATTTCTCGAATAGCTTTGTTGGGGATCTGCTTTTATTTGTTTTTAAAATTCAAGATGGGTTCCTTATTTTTTAACCCATGCCAAGGCTGCATTAAAAGTGCTAAATGCTTTATGATGCATGTCGGCGTGTGTTTCTTCAAAAAGAAGTAATACTATTACATTGGGGGCATCCAAAACAACAGCCAGTTTAATGTGTTCAAAGACGGTTATGTTGTCTTTGTAGAATTCAACAATCTTCTGCAGTTCATCAATTGTTGCATTGTTTTTGCAATGAGTAAAGTCGGTGACAATTCCCTTGAGTCCGGAGTGAACTATGCCATTCTTTATGTCTGATTTCCATGCGTCGATCACGTCTTGCATAACTACGCTGCCACTAAATGATCTGATTAAAATGGAATCGTTTTCTAAGCATGTATGTTTAACTGAAAATGACATATATATTAGCTTTTTATCATTGATACTTATAAATGTAATTAATCATATTGTGAAGTGAGGTGTTAAAATGAAATAATACACTGAACTGCTGATATGAAAGACGAGCATGCCGTAAGGGATGATGAAGCTCTATAATGAATATTATCACTTTCTTTAATAAGCGCATCGATGATGGTTGTATATGTTAACAAATATTGCATTTTTTTTTAGCTTAAATAGTGGATGGGTGGTAGGTGTATGTGTTTGATATTGTGCGATAATAGATTTTTACTATAGGTTAATAGAAACAATTGATTTGATTGATATAGGTGCTAGTACTACTTTTGATATCAGAAAATAAGATAACAATTATTCAAACATTAAAACTTAATATTATGTCACAAATTGGAAAAGAAATTGTAGATTTTGAAGTGCAAGCATTTGTAAACAATGGTTTCGAAACTGTTAAAAAAGAAGATTTAAAAGGTAAATGGTCTGTATTCTTCTTTTATCCTGCCGACTTTACCTTTGTTTGTCCTACAGAATTAGAAGATTTGGCCAATAAATACGATGAGTTTAAAGCAGCAAATTGTGAAATTTACTCGGTATCTACCGATACGCATTTTGTTCACAAAGCATGGCATGACACATCTGATACCATTAAGAAAATTAAATACCCAATGCTTGCTGATCCAACAGGCGTACTTGCCAGAGGATTTGATGTAATGATTGAAGATGCAGGCTTAGCGGAGCGTGGTACTTTTATTGTTAATCCACAAGGTGAAATTGTTGCCTATGAGGTAGTAGCCGGAAATGTGGGACGGAATGCCGATGAGTTATTACGTCGTTTACAAGCACTTCAGTTTGTAGCAGAGCATCCAGCAGAGGTTTGTCCTGCTAAATGGGAAAAGGGCAGCGAAACATTGCAGCCAAGTATTGATTTAGTAGGTAAAATTTAAGACCTAAGCAATAAGATTGTCCCAGGAGCATAAGTGCTTTTGGGACACTAATTTATAAGAAACAGCATTAACCCATACACGATATGTTAGAACAAGCTTTAAAAGATCAGGTAAAAAACTTATTTGCCGATCTTAAGAACGATTATATATTTAAAATAGTCTCTCATCCATCCCATCCCAATAGGGATGAGTTAATTACTTTGCTTCAGGAAGTTTCTTCCTGTTCTGATAAAGTAAGTTATACATTGGAAGATGGTGAAGGACTGGCTTTTACTTTGGTGAAAAATGGAATAGACTCATCTATTGTTTTTAGGGCAGTGCCTACGGGGCATGAGTTTACCTCTTTGCTTTTGGCGGTTCTTAATATGGACGGTATTGGAAAGAACTTGCCAGATGATGTGATCGCTGGCAGAATAAAGGGCATTCATGGAACGCATGAGGTGAAGAGTTATATCTCATTGAGTTGTACGAATTGTCCCGATGTGGTACAAGCATTGAATGTTATTTCGATGTTAAATCCACAGATTCGCCACGAAATAATTGATGGAGCGATGTATCAGGCAGAGGTCGATGCGTTGAACGTGCAGGCTGTTCCTTCTGTTTTTGTGGATGGAATTCAGCTTCATGTGGGAAGGTCCTCTCTGGGAGAGTTATTGGGAAAACTAGAAGAAAAGGCAGGTACCGTGAACAAGGATGTATCTGTAAGTGAAAAAAAATATGATGTTGTGGTAGTAGGGGGTGGACCAGCAGGGGTGTCTTCTGCGGTTTATTCTGCTCGCAAAGGATTTTCGGTAGCTATCGTAGCAGAGAAGGTTGGAGGACAGGTTACTGAAACCGTTTCCATTGAGAATATGATATCTATTCCTCAGACAACGGGGAGTAAATTGGCAGCAGATTTAAAACAGCATTTAAGTGATTATCCTATTGATGTGTTGGAAAACAGAAGAGTAGAAAAAGTTAACCTAGTAAATGGCATCAAAGAAATTAGTACCTCATTGGGTGAAAAACTAAGTACGCCGGCAATGATTATTGCAACAGGAGCCAGTTGGAGAAAGCTGGGAGTGCCGGGCGAAAGTGACTATATTGGTGCAGGGGTGGCCTTTTGTACGCATTGTGATGGGCCTTTTTACAAGGGTAAAAGAACGGTTGTGATAGGTGGAGGTAATTCTGGTCTGGAAGCGGCCATTGATCTTGCATCCATCGCTTCGGAAGTTACAGTGCTTGAGTTTATGGATGAAATAAAGGGTGATAAAGTTCTCCAAGACAAGTTGTCTACCTACTCCAATGTAAAAGTCATTACCAATGCAGAAACACTTAGTGTTGATGGAGATGGGAAGAAAGTAACCGCGTTAAAATTCAAAGATCGAATAAGTGGCAAGGTTGAAACCATTGCTACGGATGGAATATTTGTTCAAATTGGTTTGAAGGCCAACAGTGGTGTTTTTGCTGAAGTGGTTGAAACAAACCGGGCAGGGGAGATCATGATAGACCAGCATTGTAGGACGGATAAGCCGGGTATTTATGCGGCAGGAGATGTGTCTGTGGTTCCTTTTAAGCAAATCGTAATTGCTATGGGAGAGGGTGCTAAGGCTGCTCTGTCGGCATTTGACGATCAGATAAAGGGCTTGCAACTGGCTAACTAGTCTTAGAAGCTTTCTTATCAAAAACAGAAAAAACAGTTGTTTTCTTGCAGCCACTAACTAGGTCAGCAGGTATAAGATGCTTGGCTCACATTTACTGCTATTCATTAATTGGTACTCCTCGGGTCGTGAAAGAAAGACCTTGCTGACCATATGTTGAAATCATAACAGCCTCATAGAGTGGCGGATTTTTATCGTTTTCCATGGCCCATTCAAAGACAAAGTTTGCGCCGGAACCACCTTCCTCGTCTTCCTCGTCTATTACTATTTCGATGGTTTCAAGCGGACTTACATAGATGGGGTGTTTAATATATTGCCGAATATTTTCTCCAACCGTATTAAAATAATCGGCCTTAAAAATATACACAGTGTCGCTTAAGGATACATTGCGGATGCTGATAGTAGTGGTAAGGTCAAAGGTTCTGTGTTCATGCACATGATAAATATGAGAATATACCGGTAGGTAGGTTTTTCCGCGGTAGTAGTTGCTGAAATCCTTATCCGTAAGCTCTTTGGATTTCCAGCTTACTTGCTTGATGTTGTGTTGTTTGCTCTCTTGTTCGCAGGCGTATAGTACACATATAATCAGTAGAAGTTCTATCGTTTTTCTCATTTGAACAAGATACATTACTTAATTGCAAAATTCAAAATATCATGGGGCAAATAAAAGAAAGATAAGGTATTGTTATATACTTTTTTGCCAAGCCAACCATTCCTCGTATCTTCGTCACAAATAATAAAGAGTAAATGAAGCACAAAGCAGGATTTGTAAATATTGTAGGAAACCCAAATGTGGGTAAGTCTACATTAACCAATAAGTTGGTAGGCGAACGTTTGTCTATTATCACATCAAAAGCTCAGACCACGCGCCATCGTATTTTGGGCATTGTCAATGAGGAAAATTATCAGATTGTATTTTCTGACACTCCCGGTGTCTTAAAACCCAATTACAAGTTGCAGGAGTCTATGCTTCGCTTTTCTAAAACAGCACTACAGGACGCGGATGTTATTATTTATATGACCGATGTGGTTGAAAAGATGGACAAGAACAGCGACTTTTTGAACAGTGTGAGAAAAACGGATTCGCCGGTTATTTTGGTGATTAATAAGATTGACGAATCGAACCCAGAGCAGCTGGATGGATTGGTGTCTAAGTGGAAAGAAGAGTTGCCCAAGGCTGAAATTTTTCCCATGTCGGCCTTGCGTGGTTTCAATACTGACAATTTAATGAAGCGAATCAAGGAGCTTTTGCCCGAATGTGATCCTTATTACGATAAGGATGCTTTGACAGATAAGCCCACACGTTTTTTTGTTTCAGAAATAATACGTGAAAAGATATTATTGTATTACCAAAAGGAAATTCCTTATTCTGTTGAAATAGAGGTGGAGGAATTTAAGGAAGGCCCTCAGAGAGTCGATATCAGAGCTATTATTCATGTGGCACGCGATTCGCAAAAAGGAATTATTATTGGACACCAGGGAAATGCCTTGAAAAAAACAGGTACAGAAGCAAGAAAAGACATCGAGAAGTTTCTCGATAAAAAAGTGTTTTTACAGCTTTATGTGAAAGTGAATAAGGACTGGCGTGATAAGGATAATTCATTGCGTAATTTTGGTTACGAACAAAAGTAATTGTGGGGCTTTTATCATGGTAACAAATGCTTGTAAATAAAATAACACTGTGTTTCTTAGTTATCTATGTGTCATGGTGTAAAATTATAACTATCTTTGCACGCTTTTTAAATTTGGAATATCATAAAACGGGAGTAAAATGGGAAATATTGCAGCCATCGTAGGACGACCAAACGTAGGTAAATCAACGCTTTTTAACAGGCTTACAGAAACACGTCAAGCCATTGTCAATGAGGAAAGCGGCGTTACGCGCGACCGTATTTACGGTAAATGTATATGGAATGGACTGGAGTTTTCGGTAGTTGATACCGGAGGCTACGCCGTGGGTTCTGATGATATTTTTGAGGAAGAGATTCGAAAGCAAGTCATCATTGCCATTGAAGAGGCCGATGTGATTTTGTTTATGCTGGATGTAACCACCGGAATTACCGATTACGACGAAATGGTGGCTGATATCCTGCGACGTAGTGACAAAAAAGTATTGATGGTTGCCAATAAGGTGGATAATCCTGAGAGATTGGCTGAGGCCAGTTATTTTTATGCTTTGGGGCTGGAAGAGATGTTTCCTATTTCATCGATTAATGGCTCTGGTACGGGTGAGTTGTTGGACCGACTGGTGGATATTTTTCCTAGTGCAGAGAGTGTTGAGCAGTTGGATATACCTCGTTTTGCTATTGTAGGTAGACCCAATGCGGGAAAATCTTCCATTGTGAATGCCTTTATTGGGCAAGATAGAAATATAGTAACACCTATCTCCGGAACCACCAGAGATTCTATCTATACGCGTTACAATAAATTTGGTCATGATTTTTATTTGGTAGATACTGCCGGTGTACGTAAAAAGACAAAGGTACACGAAGATTTGGAATTCTATAGTGTGATGCGGGCAATTAGGGCCATCGAGAATTCGGATGTTTGTTTGCTTATGATTGATGCTACCAGAGGTGTAGAAAGTCAGGATCAGAAGATATTTCAGCTGATTCAAAAAAATAAGAAGGGTATTGTGATATTAATCAATAAGTGGGATTTGGTGGAAAAAGATACCATGACCACAAAGAAATATGAGGAAGATGTCAGACGTAAGTTTGCCCCTTTTGTTGATTTTCCTATCATTTTTACATCTGTGATTACCAAACAGCGTATTCATAAAGCTTTGGAAATGGCTGTTTCTGTGTATGAAAATAAAACACGCAAAATACCTACCTCTAAGTTGAACGAGGCCATGCAGCAAGTAGTGAGTGATAATCCACCGCCTTCCACCAAAGGAAAATATATTAAAATCAAATATATTATGCAGTTGCCAACCAATACTCCGGCTTTTGCTTTTTTCTGCAACTTGCCTCAATATGTTCGTGATCCGTATAAACGCTTCCTTGAAAATAAAATTCGAGATATGTGGGATTTCTCAGGTGTACCGATACAGGTTTTTATGCGTAAAAAATAATTGATATAAAACATCTTGAAATGAGGAGTGGGCCTGGTGTCTACTCCTTTTTTTATGCCTATGGCAGAGAAACATCTGCGTATCTCACAACTTATTGGGAGCATTGCTTGTTATACTTTTATTAGAATAATTTTTTACAGTATGAAAGATCAACAACACAAAAACGAAAACTCACTACCCGCATGGATTGAGATCATTAAAAAGTATAACAAACCCAAACTATCTAAAAGTATTTTCCAGTTGGTAACATCGGTTGTTCCATATTTAGCACTCTGGGTGCTGATGGTTTATAGTTTAAGTATTTCTTATTGGTTAACATTGGGCTTGTCCATTATTGCTTCCGGATTTTTAATTCGCACCTTTATTGTTTTTCATGATTGTGTTCATGGTGCTTTCTTCCGTAAGAAAAAACACAACGAAATTGTTGGCGTCATGTTAGGTATATTTACCTTTACTCCATTTCATAGATGGCGTAACGATCATCTAATTCACCATAATACAGTGGGTAATCTGGATAAAAGAGGTATTGGTGATGTCCTTACCTTAACGGTTGACGAATATTTGAATCGCTCAAAATGGGGCAGATTTCGATATCGTGTTTATCGTCACCCTGTCTTTTTATTTGGTATTGCACCTCTATTGCACTTTACATTGGGTTTTAGATTAACTCTAAAGAGACTCAAAAAAGGTATTAACCGAAAAATTCATTTTACGAATATTGCTATTGTTTTACTTGTATTGGGTATGATTTGGTTGATAGGATGGAAGGCATTTTTATTGATACAACTACCTATTTTGTTTATTGCTACCAGTCATGGTATTTGGTTGTTTTATGTGCAACATCAGTTCGAAGATGTAATCTGGGCAGAAAAAGAAAAGTGGGATTATAAAACCATGGCCCTCGAAGGTTCGTCTTATTTTAAATTGCCTATTCTATTGCAATGGTTCACCGGTAATATTGGATTTCATCATATTCATCATTTGTCTCCCATTATTCCTAATTATAATTTGCCCAAATGCCATAAAGAAAACGATTTGTTTAGGCAGATTAAGCCCATTACTTTTTTTACGGCTTTAAAGTCATTGAACCTTCGTTTGTGGGATGAGGAAAGACAGAGATTGATCAATTTCAGAGAATTAAAAATGATTAAGAAGACCGCATACAGTTAGTGGGCTTCTTATTTGGAAAGGTTTTAAATTAGCATTAGCTTTGTTCAAAAAATGATGCTATGCTTATAACTGCTGATATGAAAATGGCTGATTTAATCCACCAGGATTTTCAGCTATTGGCTTTTGTTCAAAGAATTGGTATTCCCTTAGGTTTTCGTGAGAAAACCATCAAAGAGGTATGTGAAGAGCATGAGGTGGATGTGGACTTTTTTGTGCAGTTGGCCAATGCTTTTCATGACACCGATTATTTTCCGAAAGAGAAACTTCTACAGTTTAAACCCGAATGGTTGGTTAACTATCTTCGTAGAACACATCATAACTATCTCGAGCAAAAAATTCCTGAAATACAAGTTAAAATTACTGAGCTGGAGGCTGATCTGAAAGGAACGGCCGAAAGTTATGAGCTCATAAGAAATTTTATTACAGAATATATTCGCGAGTTCAGTATACATATTGAACTGGAAGAAAAAATGGTCTTCCCTTTTGTTCTCGAGCTGGCAAAAAGCATTGAACAAAATAAGCTAACCGATAACTATAAGAAATATTTTTTGAATTATAGCATCGGAAAATACTTGGAAGAACATAATGATATTGAAGAGAAACTTTTCGATTTAAAGAATATTCTTATAAAGTACCTTCCTCCTCCAACTGACAATTGTAAATATAATGCCTTGCTTTTCGATATCTTTAGGTTAGAGCAAGATTTAAAAGATCATTCTAAACTGGAAGAAAAAATATTAATACCCAGGGTGAGAAAAATGGAAGAGGAACTTAATAATATTAACGAATAGGGCATGGTTAGAATACTCGTGGCAGAACCGTCCTATCTGGTTAGAAAAGGATTGTCAACTATCCTTCATGAATTAAAAGCGGTCACAAAAATTGAAGAAACACAAAATTTGGATGAGCTGCATGAGCTTTTACAGTCCTCGGCACCTCATATTTTATTGATTAATACGACTATCAGTAGTTTGGTAGGTGCTGACGCCTTGATTAAGAAATGTGCACCGGACGCTCGTGTTATATCTATTTTCAACTCCCCTTTACCTGATGATGGTAACGAAACAACTTTGTCGGTATTTGATTCAAAACCCATTCTGTTGAATAAATTGCGTAGCCAGGTTAAAGCGGTTCAACACAATGTTACGCAGCAGGATAATTCGGAGGAATTAAGTGAGCGGGAAAAAGATGTGCTGCAAAAGGTAGCATTGGGTAAAACCAATAAAGAAGTGGCCAATGAGTTGTTTATTAGTACGCACACCGTCATCTCCCATCGTAAAAATATTACCCGTAAATTAGGTATTAAAACAGTATCGGGTTTAACGGTTTATGCTATTTTAAATAAACTGATACAGTTGGAGGATATTTCTTAGCTTGTGGTTGAAGAGACAGATCACGGAATTATAATTGGTGAAGCAGGGATCTTTGATTCAATTGATAACTTATATAATTGATCAGAAATATTGGGGGCATGAATATGGGAAAGAGATTTTGAAAAACGATTTCCCATAAATTCCTGATGACACCACACAAGCACAACCATAGTACAGTAAATGTGGTGGGGTTGTACTTGTGCGGAGATATGTTTTTCCAGTGTTTTTTTAACAAGTCATTCGTAAATGGGAAAGCGAACGTAAAAGGTACTACCCTTATCAACTTGGGTTTCGAACCAAATATCTCCTTGTGAGTTTTTAACAATGTTTTTAACAATGGCCAAGCCAAGTCCCATGCCAGATGATTTGGTGGTGAAATTGGGAATGAATAACTTTTCCTGTGCTACTTCCGATATACCTTTTCCATTGTCTTTTATTTGGATGATGATTGTCCTTTCATCTTGCTTTAAATTTACATGAATTACTCCTTTTCTTTTGGAGGGAATGGATTGTATAGCGTTTTGCAGGAGGTTATTGAAAACGCTGATTAATTGTTCCCCGTCAGCATAAATATAGTATTCCTCGATTCCATTTTTGTCTACCCATATATTTACTTCCTTAGATTTATCGAATAGTGTTACGCATTGCATAAGAACTTCCACTACATTTATCCGTTTGCGTTTGGCAATAGGCATCTTTGCAAAATTGGAGAACTCTGATGCGATGGATGATAATTTATCAATTTGGTCAATTAATGTTGAAGAAACACGTTTTAGTTTTTCATCAAAGCTTGCATCGTTGTTTCTTCTGGCCATTTCCAGGTATTGGATGCTCAATTTCATGGGTGTTAGTGGGTTTTTGATTTCATGAGCTATTTGTCGAGCCATCTCACGCCATGCAGATTCTCGTTCTGATTTGGCTAACTTTTCAGCACTGGCAGCCATCTCATCCACCATGCAATTGTATTGTTTCACCAATTGTCCAATCTCATCGTTCCCTTTGTATTCAATTTTCTCATTTTTGCCTCCTAGCTTTAATTGGCTTAGTTTACTCTGAACCACTAGTAGGGGGTGGGTAATTCTTCGAGAAACCACCACCGTTAAAGCAATAACTACGATTAAAAAGATTAGGTAGAAGTTCACGATGGCCATGACCAGTGCAGATACTTCTTCTCGTAACTCACTTGTTCCAACAAAGTAGGGCATGTTTAGGTAGGCTAATAGATGGTTATTCATATTATAAAGTGGAACATAGGCCGATAAATATTCCAACTTACCAATTGACTCTCTATGTATGTATTCTAGCTCTCCATTTTTACTTAGCTCAATAAAGCCACGACTGTTCATCAGGTGGCCTGATAAGCCCTTGTCGAACAGTTCGGGACGCGAGGTAGCCATGAGTCTGCCCTCGGTATTATATAAATTAATATCGGTATAAAACACCGTTGAAAATTTCATGAGCAAGCTTGTGAGGTATTCTTCCATATCGGGAGTAAGCTCTTTTTCAGAACCAATTTTGTGTTCGAGCTCCATAAGCACCGATTTGGTTTTTTCTGAGAGCATTTGATTATTCTTGATCTCAAATCGCCTGATAGTTTGCCACACTGATCCTCCTGCTACCACAACCAGGAGGGCAAGCATGAGTCCAATAAATGCAATTTGAATTCTTTCTTGGACCGAAAAAATATAGATAAAACGTTCGCGACGAGCGCGCGTCGCAATAATGAGTAGGGCTCCAAAAATGAAAAATGATATAAAAAAGATCGAGAAAGCAACCAAAATCATGGATAGTCCAACTTTGGGCATGGATAGCACCACACATACATTCTCAGCCGGATGAAAGGTCATGTGGGAATAGTCCTCGTAGTAATAGACTTCAAAATCTTTTTGCGAATTCGTTATTCGTTCCAAATGTATGGGGTAGGCAAAATCGCCACTCTGTTTAGCTAGAAGGCCATCTATATATTTTCCGTAGGAGTAATTAACCAAAGGTTCTCTTAATTTGGATTCTCGTTCGGAGAGCAATAGTTCGGGATATCCAGGGCCTTCGTAGAAAGGCTTGGAAACCAGCTCTATATACATGCTTGTTTCTGTTTGTGGGTTACCTTTATTGACACGGAAGATTCCAAAATAGGTTATTACTCCGGCGTTATTTTTTAAAAAGTAAAAATGTTGGCTTCCCATCACTTGCGTTCCTTTTTCCCTCAATAGCCTGTCAAAATAAGCGTAGCAATTGTATGTATTGTCATCGTTGATTAATTTTAAATCACCTCCCGGCCAGCATGGTATTACTTGTAAGTCATATCTTTTTAGATATCTGAGTAAATAGGTTTTTTCGATGTATTTCTTTAGTTTCTCAACATTGATAGTTGGTTTGCATAACTCCGAAACAATAATTGAATCATGCTGTATTAAATCTTCAGCTTCTTTTAGTAGTAGTTCCGTTAAGGGGTCTTCTTCCTGTAATAATTTAAAGGACAGATTTTCTACCAGCAACTTTCTTTCTTGTCGTTCCTTGTGAATGTTATGATAGTAAAAGGTGTAAACGGCATAAAAGGCAAACACAAATACAAACCAGATAAAAGTGTTGTAGGCATGGTAGCTTTTTCGGCGGGTAACCCAAACCAGCATGAAGTATATTACCATAAATACAAGGACCGACAAAAGATATAATACTTCAAACCGCAGTGAAGCAGCCAATAGCATGGAAGTTACGATAATCCAGGATAGGTGTTTCTTACTTAATTGGGGCAGGAAGACCTTGATTGTTTTTTCCATCACCAACACCACGGACAGCCATAGTAGGCTAATTACAAATAATCGTGCCGCATCCAAGCTGCCTATGTCTGTGATCCTGAATAAAATAGGGGCAGAAGCGGAATGAGAAACTAGTTGTGTGACAATGTTATTTTGAATATGCCAGAAAAGAAAACAGAATAACATGGAAATGGCCACCAATATATATTTTTTTAGTCTGGAGGAGGGGAGTTTCTCCAGTAATTGAGGAGGGTTTACATATTTATAGAAAATAAAAGATTCGCAAAAAATAAGTAGGGCTAACACCAACATGCTACCCATATTGGGAAAAATATCGGATGCGCCAAAATAGAGTGGAGAAAATAGAGTGGTTTTATAAACGATTCCTGGCCAAAAGTATTTGATATGTAGGTAATAGAATGCCCCACTGCTTAGCAAACTAATTAAAAAGACCATATTATTTCGGACACAGCAATCTTGTTTTTTTATGTTGAGTATAACTATCTGAACGTACATTAGAAGTGTGATAAACATAAATATAACGGCCCAGTTGGCATAGGTGGGGTCAGAGGTTTCACACTCTTGTGCAGTAAACAGATAGTTGCCATCTATATCTTTTACTTTTACACCCTTGGCTTTTTTGTTTACTACCACTTGATGACATAGAACCAATGGTAGACTGATGGCGTATTCGTCTTTTAAAAAAGCATTGTTAAAGGGGTATTCTGTTTTAATGCTGACCAAAGTAAATATGTCCCATTCTGAAAAGGGTATACGTTTGATAATATACCAGGTGTTTGTTAGTTTAACTACTCGGCGGCTTAATAAGGAAATACTCTCTTCTTGGTAGGGAAGTACCTGGTTTGTCCAGGCTTTTAAGGAATCGTTTTTGTATACTAATATCTCAACGCCCTGAGGTTTCATGTTCTCTGTGGAGTCAACTGCTATCCATTCCTGGCCCGGCCTTAACTTCTCGGTAAATCGTTCGGCAAACACCTCTGCTTCTTTGCTTTTTTGGTGCAGGGAATTTTGAAAACGAATAGCGTTAAAAGAATGATGGTTATAGCTATGGTATGCCCATGAAAATAGTGCCACCAACAATAATGAAACAACAAAAAATATGTATTGCCAATTGTAATTTGAATATTTTTTTAGCCTTTGCATGAAGCCATCCGTTTTAGTCGTGATGATAGGGTTGGTTTTTTAAAATAGTCATTGCCCGGTATATTTGTTCAGCAAAAATCAGGCGCACCATCTGATGTGAGAATGTCATTTTTGATAAAGATACTTTCCCGTTTGCCTTATGATAAACATTATTTGAAAAACCATATGGACCGCCAATGACAAAGACCAGCCTTTTTAGTCCACGTAACAACTTTTGTTCCATAAAACTCGCAAATTCTCTCGAAGAGAAAATTTTTCCTCCTTCATCCAGGAGTATCATTTCGTCACCTGGCTGAATCTGTTGAAGAATTAACTCTCCTTCTTTATTTTTTTGCTGTTCTTCGGTCATGTTTTTGGTATTCTTCAAATCTGGTATTACCTTCATCTCAAAAGGTATATAATGAATAAGACGATCCAAATATTTCTTGATTCCTGTGTTTAAGTATGACTCATCGGTCTTACCTATTAAAACTAATATTATTTTCATGCGTATACCTTGTATATTTTCAAGAATGTAAAAATAACACAAAAACAATCATACTAAATGGTTTAATATTTGTAATTGTTTATTTTTGTGTAACCAAAAGTTGAACTAATGAATATTCAAAGATCAACATCCATCAGCGGAAAAATTGTTGTCGCGTTATTTTTGATGCTATCAACAGCCGGTCATGCGCAATTTCCTAGCGCAATAGTCCAAGCTACCAATGCTGCTGATGCCGATGAATTATCGAAATACTTCAACAGTAAAATAGAGCTGGTTTTACCCGAAAAAACAGGCGTATGTAGTGATGCGCAGGCAAAACTAGTATTGAATGAATTTTTTAAGAAAAACCCAGTGACAAGTTTTCGAGTGATTCATCAGGGTATTAGAGAGAGTTCATCCTTTGCTATTGGAAAATATCAAAGTGGTAGTACCAATTATAGGTTCTATTTTTTAACCAAAAATAAGGACTCAAAAACCTATATTCACCAATTAAGAATTGAACGACAAGATGATTAAAGAAGAGGTGCTTAATGGCATTATAGATAAGGCTATCCGAGAGGATGTAGGGGATGGAGATCACTCCTCACAAGCATGTATTCCTAAAACGGCTTTAGGTAAAGCTCAACTGCTGGTGAAAGAGGAGGGGATCATAGCAGGAGTGGATATAGCACAAAAGGTGTTTAGAAAATTCGACCCTAATATGGCTATTGAGGTGTTTGTTACAGATGGTGCAGTTGTAAAACCCGGAGATATTGTTTTTAAGATAGAAGGAAAAGTGCTTGATATCCTTAAAGCTGAAAGACTGGTTCTGAATATTATGCAGCGTATGAGTGGTATTGCCACACGTACAAATATTTACGTACAGAAATTGGCAGGTCTAAAAACAAAAGTACTGGACACCAGAAAAACAACACCCGGATTGAGAGAGTTAGAGAAGCTGGCTGTTAAAATAGGAGGTGGTGTAAACCATCGAATGGGTTTGTTCGATATGATTATGTTGAAGGATAACCATATTGACTATGCTGGCGGAATAGAAAAAGCCATTGGAGCAGTGCATCAATATCTAAAAGAAAAAGGCAAGGATTTAAAAATTGAAGTGGAGGTGAGAGATTTTGCAGAACTGGAAGAGGTAATGCGTGTGGGCGGAATTCATCGTATCATGCTGGATAATTTTAGCCCCCAAGATACACAAAAGGCAGTGGAACTCATCAATGGTAAGTTTGAAACAGAATCATCAGGTGGTATAACCCTCGATACACTTAGAAGTTATGCTGAGTGTGGTGTTGATTTTATTTCAGTAGGTGCCCTTACGCATCACATAAAAAGTTTAGATTTAAGTTTAAAAGCACTATAGATTTGGTAGACGAGTGTTCGCAAGGACTTGTATCTGATGTATATTGCACACAATAAAATTAACGCAAACTATTAAGTTCTAATGCGATATTTGGTTTTTATTTTTTTGCTGACTCTCATATTCAATGGGTGTAAGTCTACCAGCAATCCTAAGGAGACGCAACAGACACATGTGATTGCTTTTTATAACTTGGAGAATCTTTTTGATACCATCGATGATCGTGGCATTTTTGATGAGGAGTTTACCCCTGGTGGTTCAAAGGCATGGAACACCCAACGTTATCGTTCAAAATTAAATAATTTAAGTAAGGTCATTGCCGACCTGGGCGCCGATCAAGGTATGGATGGACCTAGTCTGATTGGTGTGAGCGAAGTGGAAAATAGGACTGTTTTGGAGGATTTAATTCATACGGATCATTTAAAAGATAAGGGGTATGCTATCGTGCATTTTGATTCTCCGGATAAAAGAGGAATTGATGTTGGATTGCTTTATAAGGCTAGTGCATTTTCCTTGTCCACAGCAAAAATATATCCTTTATTTATCCGAGATAATGAAAGTGGAGAGAGGCTCTATACCCGAGATCAATTGCTTGTGACGGGTAAATTGAACGGTGATCGGATGCATATTATTGTTAATCATTGGCCCAGTAGATATGGTGGACAGGAAAGAAGTATAGCTTCACGAAAGGCTGCTGCTCTGCTGAACAGACATATCATAGACTCGCTGCTCTTGCAGGATGTGCATGCGAAGATCATAACCATGGGCGACTTAAATGATAACCCAACGGATGTGTCTGTTAGTATTCACCTGGATGCACATGTAACTAAAAAAACACTGAATCAACAGGCTCTGTATAATCCCTTGGCTAAGAATTTTATTCAAGGTAATGGAACACTGTATTATAAAGGCACATGGAACTTATTTGATCAGTTGGTTATCTCACAAGGATTTCTAAACCCCACCCATGGGTATGAATTCGACTCGGTATATATTTATCATAAACCTTATCTGATTCAAAAAGAGGGTGATTATAAAGGTTATCTATTGCGTACTTACGGAGGAAGCCAGTATTTGAACGGTTATAGTGACCATTTGCCTGTTTATATGGTGCTGTCTTCGGTTAAAGATTAAGATCTTTTTTTGTATCACTATCAGAATGTCATTTGCTTCGGCCTAGAGTAATTATGATTTTAAAAGATTATTGTGCCTACTTTTGACCTTATTCTTTTGGAAATTACTTATTTTTTTTGCCTTGTTCTGTGATGGCATTTAGTAATTCTTCTATTGAGTGATGTTTGCCTAAAGGTTGATCCTTGAAATATAAACTATAATAAGGGTTGTGGTCTGAGTTCACCATTACTTTCCATTCGCACTTATCAATGACAGGTTCAAAACCAATACGGTATAATGCTCTGCTGACCCAGGTGCTGGCTACTCCTGTACCAACGATTGAGATAGGCTTTCGTTGAATATTATGGTATAAAAAACTGCCTGTTATATTATCAAATTCAATGCCTTCACGTTCAAAAAAACACTTGAAGTCATTTGATAGAACCAGGTCTTCCGGTATTCCTTCCTGTAGGGTTCTACCTTGTGCCAGGAGCCAAATTTTGTCGGCTATCTGCAAAGCCATCTCTAGGTCATGCGTTGATAAAAGGATGCCTCTGTTTTTATTTCTAGATAGGCGACGTAGTAATTGCATGATTTCAATTTTAGCAGGCAAGTCTAAAAATGCGGTAGGTTCATCCAGTATAATAAAGGGTGTTTCTTGTACCAGTGCTTTGGCTATCATTGCTTTTTGTCGTTCACCATCACTCATTTTGTCAATGGGTTTCTGGGCATAACCATTGAGTCCCACTTCCTCAATGGCATGAAGAACCAGTTCTACGTCTTTCTTCATGAGTTTACCAAAGAATCCGGTATAAGGTGTTCTTCCCAATGCTACGAGTTCAAAAACAGTTAGGTTTTGTACATCTAGTCTGTCAGTTAGTACAACGCTAACTCTTTTGGCACGGTGCGCTTCGCTCAGGGTTTCTATTTTATCCTGACCGTACCAAACCTGGCCATACAGAGGTTTTAAGAAGCCGGATAATGTTTTTATCAGAGTGGATTTGCCAGCTCCATTGGGTCCCAAGAGACAAATGAACTGTCCAGCTTTAATGCTTACTTGAATATTTTGATGTAAAGGTTCGCCATGCTTATCGTAACCCACGGCCAGATTTTCGGTAGCTAAAAACATATTTTGTGGCATATCCTTCATGTTATTGTATTAAACTGCGTCGTTTTAGAATTACGTAAACCACAATAGGTGCCCCAATCAGAGAGGTCACTGCATTGATAGGCAAAGTGCCATCTAGGCCAGGAAGGCGGGCTATTAAATGACATAATAATGCCAGAACACCACCAAATAAAATAACGCCGGGAATTAAGATGGAGTGATCGGCAGTTTTAAATATTCCTTTGCATAGGTGAGGAACAGCCAAACCTAAAAAAGCAACTGGTCCACAGAATGCAGTAACCGTTGCAGTGAGTAAACCTGTAACGATTAAAATGCTGAATCTGGATCTTTTAATGTTTAAGCCTAGATTAGCTGCATAATTTTCGCCAAGTAATAATACGTTCAGGGGTTTAATTAAGAATAATGATCCAATTAAGCCCACAAGGACCATTGGTATAAAGATAACATGCTTTTCCCAGGAAAGGTTATTGAATGACCCCAATCCCCATATCACAAAAGCCTGAACATCCTCTTTGCTGCTGATGAATTGTAGGAGGCCTACGATGGCACTGGAAGCATAGCCAACCATGATACCAACGATTAATAACATGGCGTTATTTTTTAGCTTTCGGGCCAGAAACAGAACCATAAACAATACCCAAAAGGCACCGGCAAAGGCAGCTCCGGTAATGGTAAGCGAGCCAAACCACCCCAGACTGGAAAGTGAGATTCCCTTGAGAGCTTCCAGAAGTAGCACGACTATAGCAACACCTAGTCCTGCACCAGAGCTGATGCCTAATATGGAGGGGCCTGCCAGTGGATTTCTAAATAAGGTTTGCATTTGAAGTCCTCCTGCCGCCAAACCTGCACCTGCCAGCAAGGCAGTAATTGCAGTGGGAAAACGGGATTTAAGCAGGATGTTTTGCCAAATTTCGTTATCGATAGGAAAGCCCAACATCCATTTTACTACGGTTTGAAATGGGATATAAACCGATCCCAGAGAGATGTTAAGAATAAACAACCCAATTAGCAATATGGTCAACACCAAAAATGCATAATGTTTTCTCCCTTTTGCGTGTTTATATTGCATACTGGATTATTCTTTTGATAATTTTTTATAATATACCAATTTGTGATCCTGCATAAGTGTAGGGTGAAATAACTTTACCAGATCAGATAAGACAACATCCGGTTCCAGTAAGCCCTTTTCGTATAACATCGAATGATTTGTATTAGAAAAGACTATGTTTTTATCTTTGAAGGCTTTGAAATCGGCATAGCGACTGTCTTCATTCTTCAGCAGTGAATAGCTATACTCCTCTTCATAATTAACAGTGATGGACCAGTAATCGCATTGTCCGGCAGCTTCATATACAGTTTCAAAGTCATAGCTATGCGAACCGGTTCCATGTCTATCCTTAAAAACATAATGAACGCCAGCATCATTTAAAAAGTTGGCATTATAGCTCTCAGCAGCCGCTGTATACCAAACACCTTGGTACACTTTGCCTAGAAATACACTGGGTTTGTTCTTTGAACTGGTGGCGATGGTCTTTACCTTATGGTACCGTTGTGCAATTTCATTTACTTTTACAATAGCTTCCTCTTCCTTATTAAAAAAGGCCGCCACATATACCAACCACTCCACTCTTCCCAAGGGTGTATTTTCAAGGTAGCTGCTGTTGGTGGTGATTTTAATGCCTGCACTCCGTATGGGGTCATAAAAATCTTCTTTAAAAGGAGATACCATCATCATATCGGGGTTTAGGGCTAGCAGTAATTCTAAGTCAGGGGCAAAGGCAGTTCCTATATTGCGTATATTACCTTCTTTTAAACCTTGTTTTACTTTTGGATTACTTACATACTGAGGTTCCGCCATGCCAACCAGTTGATCCAAAACTTGAAGTTCATTGGCATAGCATATCTGGGTAGAGGCTACTGAAATCCATTTCTCCACCGGTATTTTGATGGCAGAAGGGTGATCTTTTAAGAATTGTTCATTGTCGGATAGCAATGTAATGAGGGGTTCAGCATTGTCGTCCCAAGGATGACGTACCTCTATTTTTTTATGATCTTTAAAGTATTTGATGGAAAAACGGTTGGCATACTTGGGCTGATAGATGGTGTCAGCCTTTAGTTTGTCCTGACCGATTTTTTTACTGCTTTGCTTTTGGTTACAGGCCATCAGTGCTAGTACAAGCACCACTAACCATCCATTTTTTTTTACTGTCATCACTTTAATTTCCCGAAAGTTAAACGATTATTTATAATTATTTTTGTGGCAGGTTTTCCGACTTTCTTTTGGAGCATCTTCCCATCTGCCTATTGGCAGACAGTGATGGAACGCTCACCCATAGTCTGGGCAGAATACGGCTGCGGGCACAGTTCCTGACTCCCTCCTAAACTGAAGCTTACAGGATTCCCTTTTATAATGCTATGTGCAATACCACACTACCTCCATTTTGTGCTGTAGTCACTATATAATAGTAACAATGCTTCAAATAGATGGTGGCAAAAATACATTAAAAAAACACACAAAAAAAGGGTCGCCACCTTTGGTAACGACCCCTTATATTTTGGTGGGCAAAAATTATTTCTCGATATACACAAGTAAAGCCGAGTAGGTATTCACTTCCTGACTTGAGTGTGCAGAATATTTTATATCAACAACATTGTCCGGTCCAACATTATTATCATCAATAAAGTCGTTGATTTGCAAATCAATGGCCTTATCAAAATCATCTACTCCGGTGTATTGAAAGTGTTTTGTTTTAATCTTGCTCATAATTCTATTTTTTTTACTAGTTTTTAAATGCTTATGATTGATACGAGCAGAGTGCTAATTTGATTCAAAATTGTTGTATAAAGTTTATTTGGTTTTATGGATTAAAGATATTGTTGGATGGATTGCTCTTTTCTTATGAGTATTGGGATGTTTTAATGGAGAAAGGAGTTCGAGCTATTGCGCCTCCATCCATGAAGAGAACTCTTGAAACTCCTGGTTGTTTTCTGACATCCACAATAATACATCCTGGTTAAAACGGCAGCCACTGATGTAATAGCTAAAAGCTTCATCTAACTCATTTCTGTGTAATTTAGAAAAGAAGTTGACATAAAAATCCCACCAGAACCCGTCTTTATCAACAGCTGATTCTTCCAGTACTTTGAAGAGAGTTGTGCTGTTGCTAACGAATTTATTTAATAGTTTATTTTTAACTTTTGATTTTGCATGGTCTTCCGAAAAATCAGATGGTTGAATCATGCTTACAGCTAATTCTGCATTGGCAAACTCGCCATAATTAAATCCGGCTTTAATCAGTTGAATATCTCGTTGTCCTTTCACACGAACGCCTTGGTTCCATAATGATTCCAGCATGTCATAGGCCGTAGAGCTACGGTCGCTGTCTTGTTCCAGTAGTAAAAAATAATACAAAGGCAGCATGCTCTGTACACGTTCTCCCATATCGAACATGGTATATGCCAATAAAAGGTGGCTGCTGGCGTGTGCTGGGTATATCTCAATGGCAGAGATGGTATGCTCCATTGCTTCTTCCATCTGGTGATTGTTAAAGCAGGATAATGCTAGGTTGTAGTGTAAAAGGTAGTTGGATGGGTGCTTTTTTAGGGCTTCGCGATAGATCTTTCTGGCTTTTTTCGTTCTGCCCAGATTCTCCCATGCTGAGGCATTGATTAAATAAGCATCTTTGCTATATTCACCATCTTTCTTTAGTAGTTTGCTGCTGTAAATTGCGGCTGATTCATAGTCTTGCAATGTTAGATAAGTGGCCGCTATCTGGTAACAAACCAACTCGGAGTTACGGTTCATCTGATAGGCCTGTTTATACCAGGACAGCGCATTTTCGTATTTGCCGTTGTGATAGTCTGTCATACCTCTGGATACGATGGTTTCAAAATCAGAATTTTGGGCACCTGCCAATGAAGGAGCCAGCCACATACATAGCAATATCGTAATGATTAATTTAGCATTCATAAGTTTAAAAATTAGCAAAAGCCTCATTGCTGATGCCTTGGCTTTTACTGAGAACAATAAATGTTGTTGTGCCTTGGCATGTTGATTGATTTTCTATATGATAACAACCAAAGAGTATTCCGCTGGGTTATTCTTAAAAAAGGTGAAATTACATAGAAAAATTTAACTGAGCTCATTAAATATGTCCAGACTGTCATATTTATTAAATTTTAACAGAGCGTAATATGGACTCCATCTGTCTTACATAGTGTGCTTTATTTTGTTTTTGTGGTGCGTAGATAAAGCCGTCAATCATTAATAACCTGTCATGGGCCTTATCTCTTATAAAATAGTTAACAAATGGTCCTCCCATAAAGAAACCCTCGACCTTCCATAAACCACGGATTTCTGTGATGTTCATATTGTTGATTTGTTTGTTTTTGGCCATAACCGGAAGCCTTTTTTCAGTTTGCATATAACTTAATTCTGATGGTCCGGGAATAAATGCCTTACCTATAGAATCACGGAGATAAACTAAGTATTCATTATTGATGGAAGATAAATTTTTTATATTAAAAGATTGTATCACAATGTGGGTGGATGTAGCCAGTCGATCAAATGTGAACCAACAAAAGTCTGCGGTATCTTTCATTAATTTAAAACCTTTGGGCAGAGCCATGTTTATTCCGTACTTCTTGTGTATATAATGACTTAATTTTTGATCTGCGCCTTTCTGGTTTGCCAATTGCATGGTTTTGATGTCACCTTCATATAAGAAATTGAAAATGCGAGTGCGATGCTCTTCAAATGCGGTGCTAAATGAAGCAATATTGGGTATGTCGATTTCGATGAGCTGTTGATGTGTTGCCCAAACGTTTTTTTTGTAACGTATATTGGTATTTTTGATTTTTTTTGCCGTATGATAATGATGTTTCGGTAGGCCTTAAAATGGCCTTCGAAATCATTGGGTTTTATATTGGATAGCTTAAAGGTAGCTTCAGGTTGTGGTATGCAAGGAAATTCTTCGTTGGCAAAGTCAGCAATCATCTTTTTTACTTGAGAATGTTGCAGCTGGGTGTCCATAACTACCAAAAGTTCACCCGGTGCTCCAATGGATCGGCTTTTAATGGAGCCTCCATGAGGTTGGCAAGCTGATGCGAAATAGAATAAGATGAGGATGAGGCTATTATGGTGGGAGAATGAACGTGTTTTGTGAATATTCATGGTGTTTTTTTTAGGTTAAAAATCTGCCTCGAAAGGGAAAACGAGGCAGTTATATCTAAGAATGTAATTTTTGCTTGTTAAAGGTTTTACTTGCAAGCCACTATATTATTAACATATGATTATTGCAAGGCAAACTTGATGGGTACCTGATAAGATACAGGTACCGGACGGTTTCCTTGTCTGCCGGGCTCCCAATCTGGCATCATGGATACTACCCGTATTGCTTCTTTGTCTAGCGAGGGATCTACGCCTCTGAGTAAGCTTACTTTTTCTACCCGTCCTGTTTTGCTGATGACAAAATTTAGGTAAACAGTTCCTTGAATGCCATTCTCGGCTGCAATAACGGGATATCGGATTGATGAAGCCAGAAAAGATCTTAATGCAGCCTCTCCTCCCGGATATTCAGGTTTGTCGGCCAATGCAAAAAATTGAATGGGTTCTTGATCTTCTTCCTCTTCACCCATCTCCTCCAGGGTTATGGCCAAATCTTCCAGTGATTCTGAATTAATTTCCAATTCATCTTCCGGAAGGTCGTAATCATCTTCAACGATCAGCAATTCTTCCAACACAATTTGTTTGGGTTTGGGCTGTTCTACCTCTGGTTCAGGTTCCCTAATAATAGGAATCATCTCTTCTTCGTCGACCATAATGGAATTATCGGCTAGTTCGCCGGGATTTTGCCGAATGCTTTTCCATTCAAATGCAACTAACGAAGCGCCTAAAGCCACTACAAAACCTATTTGCAAAAACATAAAACGTTTTTGTTCTAGGTCGGCTTTTTTAGTTTTTTTAACTTCCATAATTAAGCTTTTTAGTGGTTGTGTAACTGAAATAGTCAGCTACACCATTATTTAACCAAGCCCTATGCCGAAAATTATAATGTATATTGGTTTGTTTTGTATGTTCTTGTACTACAGTGTGGTATGGCTATTTTGTGTAGTTTTGTATTATGAGGGATGGTGGTGTAAAAACGCCCACATGGGCGCAAAGACCCATTTTGTGTTAGGCATTTTTAATATAGCTTTTTGTGCTGTATGGGTGTGGATGAATTTATTGGAAGTGTGTTAATATCTTGTAATATAGTGTGATGTGTTTAATTTATGAAGGTGCTTAGTGGTGCTTTCTTTATAGTAAGAGCTTTCTAAGCTGTACGAATGCGCAAGGGTTTACATTTTTTCTTAGTTTTGCAGCCCATAAATTACTTTTATGAGCAGTTTGAGTGTACATATGTCTTTGTTATTGAACGATTGTTTTTTAGAAGGATTTTCTTTCTTGGATACTTTACGTTCAAATAGCCGATTTCATTTTTCTTGCCCTAAGAGGTGTACATCATACATTTGAAACTATAAACTTAAATTACCTAATGACCTATTTTAACAACGCAATTCAAACTAAAAGAGAACTACAAACTACCTTAATCAAACTATTAAAGGAAGATCGTTTGATTGAAAAAATAGATCGTATCCCCTTGGAAATGCGTCCAAAGTCGAAGACTCCTATTCGCTGTTGTGTGCATAAGGATCGGGCTGTCATCAAATATAAGTCCATGGCTATCATGGGCTTTTGTACTGAAGATGAGGAGGATGAACTTACTCCTTTGAGCGAATATGCGCAAAAGGCATTGGATAGAACGGGAATACCTGAGGAACATCTGACAGTGATCGATGAAGCCTGTAGCTCATGTGTTCAGGTGAATTACACGGTTAGCAATCTTTGTCAAGGTTGTGCAGGTAGAGCTTGTCAGGTAAACTGCCCCAAAGATGCTATCAGGGTTGTGAATGGTAAAGCCATGATTGATAATCAAAAGTGTGTCAATTGTGGATTGTGTCAAAAGGCTTGCCCTTTTCATGCGATTGCTTACCTTCCCGTGCCCTGTGAAGAGGCATGTCCGGTAAAAGCTATTAAGAAGAACGAAGAAGGTATTGAAGTCATTGATATGGATAAGTGCATCTATTGTGGTAAATGTATGACCGCCTGTCCTTTCGGAGCTGTAATGGAAAAGTCCCAGATTATCCAGTTGGCTAAGGTGTTGAAAAGTCATGAGGAGGCAGTGGCTATGGTTGCACCCGCTATATTAGGACAGTTTAAAGCCAGTCCAGAACAAATAATGGGAGCTCTTAAAGCCATTGGTTTTACCCACGTCATGGAGGTGGCTGAGGGTGCTGATATCACCGCGAAAAATGAGACGGAGGAGTGGATAGAGACTGTCCAAAAAAAGGACCCCTTTCTTACGTCTTCGTGCTGTCCGGCACATACGCTTTTAAGTCAGAAGCATTTGAAAGAGTTACAACCATATGTGTCACATACCAAATCACCCATGCTTTATGCAGCTGAACTGGCCGAAAAAAAATTCCCCAAGGCCAAGCGTGTCTTTATTGGACCTTGTTTAGCAAAAAGACATGAGGCCAGCCAGTCTGGGCAAATCGATTTTGTATTGACTTTTGAGGAGCTGAATTCATTCTTTACGGCCTATGAAATAGATTTTGCCACCGCAGAAAATGTGGCTCTTATGTCGAGTATATCGGCCGAGGCAAGAGGGTTTGCCATAAGTGGAGGAGTGGCTGAGGCCATTAAGCATAGCATCCCCAATGGATATGCTTTTCAGGAGTTTTTGGTGGATGGATTGAATCAGAAAAATATTAAATTGCTTAGCGCCTTTAGTAAAAAGGCTCCTGATTATAATTTTATTGAAGTGATGGGATGTGAAGGAGGTTGTATCAATGGACCGGGAAGTATAACGGCTTATAAAACCGGAACGGCCTTGCTTAAAAAGGCTATTAAAGCACAAGAAGGAGCAACAAAAGCATAAGGAAATAGTTTTTTATAGGCCTGGAATGTATCGGAGTATACATTCCAGGTTTTTAGATCCTTATTTTATTTGGCTGATGTTTATGTCTAAAATATTACAAAATCAATAGGTTATATTTATTGCTTATGGTTACATAGTGTGTGTTTTCAATAATTTTAATACTTTTAATGTTATATTTCGGGAGGATTAATTAAAGTTCGTATGGTAAAGAGACTATTCTTAAACGATAAAGTTATTTTAGTACTGATTATATTGAATTCTGTATTGTTATTTATAGGAGCATATTTTACATCCCCGCATGACAAATATATATTTGCAATAATTGATAATTCAATTACCACATTATTTATTTTTGAGTTGTTTTTTAAATGTCAAGCATATGGATTCAGTACATATTTTAAATCTAATTGGAATAAGCTCGATTTTGTATTGGTAATGCTTTCATTGCCTGCCTTAATAACTTTTATTTTTAATGTAAATTTAGTAGACTTTAGTTTCTTTTTGGTATTTAGGATATTACGTACATTTAAGACATTTAGATTTCTGAAGTTTATTCCTAATATTGGCGAATTAGTAGCAGGTGTACAACGTGCTTTAAAAGCATCTGTTTTTGTACTCTTAGGTTTCTCTATTTATATTTTTATGATAGGGATATTGTCATTTTATCTTTTTCAAAATAGCAGTTCTGAATATTTTAGGAATCCTATGGTTGCACTTTATTCAACGTTTAAGATATTTACTATTGAAGGATGGTTTGAAATCCCAGAACAAATAATAATTGGGTATTCTGAAATCGCTACATTCTGCACCTACCTTTATTTTATATTTGTTGTTTTAACAGGTGGGATTTTTGGGCTGTCAATTGTGAATTCGATATTTGTAGACTCGATGGTTAGTGACAATAATAATGAACTAGAAAATAAGGTTGATAAGTTAGATTCTAAATTAACCGAATTGCTTACCAAAATAGATAAATATGAAACTCGAGAAGATCCTAGACAACGTTAATTCGCTTGAAAAAAATTCATTTTTAAAAATTATTGATAATATAAAATCTAGCAACCCCAAAAATAGCAAGGAGATAGATAAAATATTATCAGAGAGTAATAATAATTTAAAAGGTGTTGATAGTATTAATATAGCTAAAGTCTTTGACTTAGTAAAAGATGAGTTTGCTGCGACGGTTAAAGCTGAATTTGTTAATACTACCTCACAGTTAGATATATTAATCGATATATTAATAAAGGATGGAAATAATGTTTTAAAACAAGATTGGCTTGCTAGACTTTATGAAAAGGAGTTGGTAAATATTAAAAGAAGAACCAAAGCATTAAAGGCACAACTGGAGTCGGATAAGTCAGATATTGATGACGTCCGTAAACGTGATTACCAAATATATAAAGCATGCGTAGAAACTGCTTATACGAATGATCGTGATCATAATTTGGATTCAAAAATTACAGATGATGAGTTATCCATATTATTAACTTTAACTAAGCAGTTAGAACTATCGCAAGAGGAAGTGAAATTAATTAATTATTTGATAATTCCTCCCGAAAAATCGGATATTGATCATGTTACAACATTTCTTAAGAATATAGGAGTTGTATTTTATTCTAAAAAGAACAACCTTATTTATGTTGCTGATGAAGTTGTGAAAATCTTACGAAAAATGCGGCATAAAGAAATTGCAGACAAGTACTTCCGCCGTGTATTAAAAACATTGAAGGAATCTCAAATAAATCTAATTTGCAGAAAGCATAATATAGATGTTAGAGAGTTAGATTATGAATTAAAAATTAAGCAAATTATTAAAGAGGGGATTTCATTTACTAATTTACTTAAAAATGGAATACATAAAGAGGGAACTAACTTAACAGATAGGAAAAAACTAATCAATGACATTTGGAGTAACGGTTTACGAATCTCGTCGAGTCTTAAAGGTGTGACTCTTGATGAGAAAATTGAAAATATTATACAGTATTTTAACGAAATAGAACATGATGAGAAAGTCGGGATTTCGGTTGAAGGTTATGAGAAGCTACTTTTGGAATTAAATGAGGAGTTAAAGTCTTTTAAGAGTTTGGTGCTTAGGGAGTTTGAGATGCCTGAAGAAACTGTTCTAAATAGTGGTACGCTTTTAGATTTTAATATTAAACCTCGTGATATACTTGATATTTTACCTGTGGATGATTTGAAATATTTTATTGCTGTAAAAGAATTGAAATCACGTGGAGATTTGGTGCTAAATATTTTAGATGCCTACAAAGATGCTGAGAATTTATTGATTGAAAATTATGTGGCAATCGGATTTAGAAATTTGAATCAATTAAAGGAGAATGGAATACTGATTAAGGAAAGTGAACTTGGTTTGAAATTTGAGTGTGTGACTCAAAAGATATTTGAACAACTGGGATTTAATGTGGATGAGGCTTTGAAGAAAAAACTAAATACCTCAAAGAACAAAATAGACCTTGTGTTAAACTTAGGAAATAATAGTATTATTATAATTGAATGCAAAACAGTTAAGGAAAGTGGATATAATAAATTTAGTTCTGTCTCAAGACAGATAAAATCCTACGTTGAGTTGGCAAAAAAGGAAGGTTATAATGTTGTAAAATCTTTACTTGTAGCACCTGATTTTAGCGATGATTTCGTGAACGATTGTGATTTGGAATTTGAAATTAATTTGTCTTTAATATCCGCAGGTTCTTTAGTGAATATTCTGGATGGATTTAGGGAATCAAAACATAAGCAATTTCCATATCAGCTTTTAATGAAGGATGTTTTAATTAAAGAGGATCGGATTTTAAAGGCAATAAAAAAATAACTGGCAAGAATTATTCTCTTAGGAGTTTTATTTTACACTACCCTTATATTGGAAGATATAAGGGTAGTGTAATTTTTGAGCTACCTACAAATTGAGCGTGTTTCATTACAATATTTCGTTTGTAGGTTTTTAAACTACAAAATTATTTTGTGGGTATATTTTTCAGTGTTTCTACCAGAAAGTGCCAGAATTTTTCTACCGTTTCTATGTTTACTTTTTCATCCGGCGAGTGAGGGGAGCGGATGGTAGGTCCAAAGGAAATCATATCCCAATTGGGGTAAGCAGCACCCAGTATTCCACATTCCAGGCCTGCATGAATACCTTTTATTGCGGGTGTCTTTCCATATTCTTTATGATATACCTCTTTCATTACCGTTAGGATTTCCGATTGGGGATTGGGTTTCCATCCGGGATATTGACCACTAAATTCCACTTGGGCACCAGCTAATCTAAAAAGACTTTCCAGTGTTGACTCTACGTCTTCTTTGGCCGAGTCTACAGAGCCTCGGATAAGACACATAACACTTATTTTTTTGTCTTCTGATTTTACAATGGCAAGATTTAGGGACGTCTCCACAAGTCCTTTCATGCTATCGCTCATGCGGATCACACCATTGGGGCATGCTTGTATGGCATTGACCAGGTCGTCTTGAGAAAGTTCGTCTATTAGACTGCTTGGCATTTCACATTTTTCTGCCATTAGAGAAAGACTTGGCTCCGTGGCAGCTAATTCGTTTTGGTATATTTTTGCAAACTCTTCTATGGTTTCGGTAAATTCAATGACATTATTGGAGGGTACGGTAACAATAGCAAAGGCTTCGCGGGGTATTGCATTGCGTAAACTACCTCCATCAATAGATGATAAGCGAACGCCGTAAGCAGCAATGACTTCTTTTAGCAGGCGAAACATTAGTTTATTGGCATTTCCCCGTCCTAAAACAATGTCCATTCCTGAATGTCCACCTTTCAGACCGGTCAGTGATATTTTAAAAGCTACGGTGTTGGTGTTTGTCTCAACTTCTTTATAATCGAAGGTCATGTTGGCATTGGAACCTCCGGCGCAACCTACATAAAGTTCTCCTTCGTCTTCTGAATCCATATTGAGTAATATGTCGGCAGCTAATAATCCTGGTTTAAGACCGAAGGCTCCTGTCATACCTGTTTCTTCGTCGATGGTAAACAGCGCTTCAATAGGACCGTGTTGTATTTTTTTGGATTGTAGTACGGTCATGGCAGCCGCCACACCAATACCATTATCGGCACCCAGCGTAGTTCCATTGGCTGTTACCCAACCATCTTCAATGTGTGTTTCAATAGGATCTTTTTCAAAATCGTGAACCTTATCGCTATTTTTTTGAGGAACCATATCGATATGTCCCTGTAAAACTACAGTTTTTCGGTTTTCCATTCCTGGGGTGGCTGGCTTTTTTATAATAACATTACCAATGTCATCAACGAGGGTTTCTAAACCAAGATTTTTGCCGAATTCAACAATGTAGTCGGCTGCTTTTTTTTCTTTTTTGCTGGGACGTGGAATTTGTGTTAAGGCATAAAAATTCTCCCATAAGGATACGGGCTCTAATTTTGATATTTCGTTGTTCATGAAAGTTTTTTTTAAGATAAATACAGGGCGTCATTGGCGTTCCTGTTTTTATAAATTAATTTTTAGCTAAAATAGCTAAAATGTAATGGATAGTATGTGATAACTATCAGGCATCTTGACTGTAAATTATTTTTATTGTGGTTAAGTGGTGCGTTTTTTAATATCCTTCAACCCATTGCTTAAATGTATTTGCAATATAAATTATTGTTGTTTACTTACCGACAATAGAGCACCAGTTTTAGGACAGATTTCAATGACGACACTTTCCTTGCTGAGAACAGAAGGGGGCATGGAGATCACTTGACCATATTGGGCTAGTTTAACCTTTTTTGAGGCGATTGTTGTGTTTTTATCTACGATGGTAATTGTGGCAGGAGCAGGAAGATTATAGAACAGTCCATTTGGTGCGGGGTCTTTGGAACGTTCCGAGGAGTTGTTTTTCAACACTTTCATTTTCTCCACATCCATTTTGAAATAAATGGGAGTACCAGTAATGTCCATGGCATCCACTAGTCCTTTTTGTTGATTGAAACGACACAGGACATGGTTGGTATAGCTACTTAATGGATCAGGTGTTAGTTCAAAACTTCGGGTCAGAGATACTGTAATTGTTTTGCCTGCAAAAAGTGAGACAAAATCTTTTTCTTGTTTCTCAATTTCTTTTAAGATTGTGTTATATGCCTCTCCGTCAGGAGGTAGGTTTTCTAACTCGCCAGAAAGCAAATTGGTTCGTGTACTGCGTAAGCGATACACCATGTTGGCAGCTTCTTGCGCCATGGCTGCCGATGATGTTTTGTAAAGTAACTCCTCGTTTAACGCTACATTGTCAAAGTCAATTTCATCTAGGCTCAGTATAGGGTGTTGCTCTTTTGGGGGGAGCTGTGTGGAAAAGGGTAAGCTTGTATTGATGCCAGCCAAGATGCCTTCGGGAGTTAAAGTGAGCATTTGTGCCGAAGTGTTACCCTTTGTGAAAATACTAAACCTTTTGTCTTCATCCGCTTTTCCTGAAGTATGTATGTGTACTCCTTTGATAACCCATTCTTCACTATCTTCTGTTATTACATTGCTAAGATTTAAATAGCGTTGTGAGTATCTATAGTATGGACCTGCCTTTTTAATTGTTTTTTCCATTTCAATATCCACACGAATGCTTGTTTTAGGTAGCATATAGGTGAGAGATTGCGTGGTGGCATCCACTACCTGACTGGTGGGTTTTACATCAACCAGAGTGCTTTCTTTTTTTTGCGCAAGTATGGAGGAGGAGATCAAGAGTGCCCCCGCCATTAAAGTATAATATCTTTTAATTTTCATATGTTTATAATTTGTTTCTTAATGGTCATATGGAACTCGCCGTGATAATCATTCACCTGTGTGAGAGATCACTCTCATGGCTCGTTTCACCATACACATATATTCAATATTTTTTATTTCCCCTGTATTCAATTTAAACTTTTAAACGCATTCCCTAGGTTCCTTATTATGTCAGAGGCTATTAAAGATTCTTTTGATTCCTGAAGTAAGGCTTTGTCTCCAGCTTTTCCATGTAAGTATACAGCTAAGGTGGCAGCTTTATCAGGGGGGTAATTTTGTGCAAGCAAAGCAAGAATTATACCAGTTAATACATCTCCACTTCCGGCAGTTGCCATACCAGGATTACCAGTGGTATTAAAGTAGCATCTGCCATCGGGCATGCAGGTGACGGTATAGGCTCCTTTTAAAACTGTGATGACTTGGTATTGTTGACAGAAGTCTTTTAGTATCTTTAATCTGTGCATGTCATTTTTCCAAGAGCCTGCCAAGCGTTCAAATTCTTTTGGGTGTGGAGTTAAGATGGTTTGTTGAGGCAGTTTATTAAGCAAGTGTTTGTTTTCGCTCAATATATTCAACCCGTCTGCATCGACTACCAGGCTGTGATGTTCTATTTTGCTGAGCATATTTTCAAATGCCACTACCGAATTTTTCTTTTTGTTTAGTCCAGGGCCAATGGCAATGGCATTAAATCCATTTAGTTCAGGGAACTCTGTGAAGATCATCTCTGAGCGGTCGATACTTGCCATAGCTTCGGGTACACTGGATTGAATTATGTTGTAGCCCCAATGCGGAACGTGCACTGTTAGCAGGCCAACTCCTGCCTTAAGGCAGCCTTTGGAGGCTAATATTGCGGCTCCCATTTTGCCATAACACCCTGCAATTAAGAGGGCGTGACCATAGTTTCCTTTATGGCTATGTTGGAGGCGGTGTTTGTAAATAGAAGTGATATAATCTTTCTCCACCAACACATGTGTTTCTTTTTGTTCTTCAATGTATTCTGCTAACAAGCCAATGTCCAACACATGCCAATGTCCAACAAATTGGCTGTTTTCTGGCAGGAGAAAAGATAGTTTAGGAGTTTGAAAAGTTAAAGTGATATCTGCTTTTATTATGGCAGGAGAACCGGCATAGGACTCGTCATATTCGGCCATAAGGCCTGAAGGGATATCGATGGATATTACTTTGTTGGGTAGTTCATTTATTTTTTCAATCACTAATTTGGCCAATCCTTCAACGGGACGATTTAAGCCAGATCCAAAAATAGCGTCAATAATAATAGCATCCGGTTCTATTTGATTGAAATCTATATCCTCCAAAAAATCTATTTGACTGAGGCAGGCCGCATCTGTTTTTTTTAGGTGTTTGTAATTCAGTTTCGCATCTTTGCTTAACTTATCGGAAAAGTGAATCAGAAAAGCTTTTTTATTATAAGGAAAAGGATCGAGCATGCGTGTGATTGCCAAACCATCTCCACCGTTGTTTCCCGTTCCACAAAAAATATAATAGGAGGAGGCATCTATGTTTGAGATAATCCAATCCATACATTTTTGTGCAGCACGTTCCATCAAATCAATGGAGGCTATGGGTTCGTGATCTATGGTAAATTGGTCGAGTTCCCTTGTTTGTTTTGGGGTTAATATCTTCACTTTTGTTATGATTTTTGTTAATACCCTATAATTTACAATCGATTAAAATAACAGTTAAATATTTCTAACATGACAAAAAGTACTATATTCATGCCCTGTTTTTTCTACATTTGTAGCTAGTTACAAATATAGGTAAGAAAAATGTTTGAACATAAACAATATATAATTATTAGAACTATAAAAATATGAGCAAGGTAGATAAAGGATTTTTCGGACATCCGATGGGTTTGTCCACGCTTTTTGCCACAGAATTCTGGGAGCGTTTTAGTTACTATGGTATGAGAGGCTTTTTTGTACTCTTTTTAACCGCAGAATTAGCCAGTGGTGGATTTGGTCTGGATAAGATTGAGGCGTATTCAATATATGGCCTATTTACATCTCTGGTATATTTAACGCCCATCATAGGTGGTATTCTTGCCGATAAACTTTGGGGGCAGCGTTTCTCCATGTATGTGGGGGCACTCATGATGTCCTTGGGGCAGTTTGGTATGGCCTTTGGATCTTATTACGGTAAAGTGACGCATACAGGTGAGCTCCTTCATCTTCAACAGTTCTCTCTTTATGCAGGACTTGGATTGATGATTTTAGGGAATGGTTTTTTTAAGCCTGTTATTTCTACTATGGTAGGAAAGCTTTATCCAGAAGGAGATAATGACCGTGACAACGGCTTTACCATCTTTTATATGGGTATCAACTTAGGAGCATTGATTACTAACTTTATTGGTGGTACACTGGCCGAAAAAATTGGTTGGCATTGGGGATTCGTAGCCGCTGGTATTGGAATGATTGCCTCTACGATATGGTTTTTTCTAAGAGAAACCAGCGTTAAGCAACGTGGTACAAACTATAGTGTAGGTCTTTGTCCTAATGATGATGGGAATATTAAGGAAAAATTAAATAAAGCTGACTGGGGTAGAATTGTTCTTTATACTTTGGGTATATCGGCTTTAATGCTTGTACTTGTACAGGGTATTATTGTGTTGCCTGCGCTTATAACAAACTCCATTGCCATAGGGGCAGGTGTGATTGGTTTAGCTTATTTGGCAATTACGATATTTAAAGGTACCAAAGGAAAAACAGAGTGGAGTAGAGTTGGCGTGATTTTGGTTCTTGCTTTCTTTAACCTTGCTTTCTGGTCAGGCTTTGAACAGGCAGGTACCTCATTTAATACCTTTGCCAAAGAGGCTACCGATCGGGTCTTATTTGATTGGGAAATTCCTGCTTCATGGTTTCAATCGGTAAATGCTTTGTTCATAGTTGTTTTGGCACCTTTTTTTACAGTTATATGGACGAAGCTTTCGGAAAAGAAAAGAAATCCGCGTACACCCAATAAATTCGGTTTTTCGCTTGTGTTTTTATCTGTAGGTTTTTTAATTGCTGGTATAGCTAATGATAATGCCGATGTAGCCAATGGTATTTTGGTAAGTCCGCTTTGGTTGGTGTTGATTTATTTAATGCACACCATAGGTGAGCTTTGTATGTCACCGGTTGGTTTGTCGATGATTACCAAGCTTTCTCCTCCTAAAATTACTTCAATTATGATGGGAGCATGGTTTGCTTCTATTGCTTTGGGTAATTATCTGGCGGCGGCTATGACTGCTATCTCGAAAGCACTAGGCTTTCCTACATTTTATTTTATAGCTACCTATGCAATTGTTTTGGCGGGTGTTGCTTTCTTATTGGCGCCTGTGCTTAATAAAATGATGAAAGGAATTCATTAATTATTTTATTTGATAATAATACAAAGCCCACTGATCATTGTTAGTGGGCTTTTTTTATGGACTTGATTTTTTGTGGACGAGCTAAGGAATTGTTTTTTATGTTCGTATAGAGGTGTCCTTGAACCGAGAGCTTTGTAATAGTGTTTTTTATTATTACACGTGTAAAAGCCTAATGATTGTTGGATAGTAATAAAAAGAAAGCATCCATTGAGGATATTTCTGCTCGTATAATACTTAGGTAGCTATAGTGCTCCGATGTAGTTACTAAGACTTTCCTCATGTGTCAGTCCTATTTTTTTCCGGATGCGGTAACGCGAGGTATGAACACTTTGTACCGATATGTTGAGTATTTTGGCCATTTCTGTACTGTCGAAATTTAGTTTGATTAATGCACAATGTTTTTGTTCGGTAGGTGTAATGTCAGGATGCTTTTCTCTTAAATGTTTGTAAAAATTGTCATTAACTTTAATAAATCGCATATTAAATTCTTCCCACAGATTTTGATTTCCTTTGATGAATTTATTGCGTAAAGAAGGGTATTTGTTTGGGGCTGTTTCTTTGATGATGTGTAGTAATTCGTTTAAAGCCTGTTCTTTGTCTATGAGTTGTAAGGCATACGTTGTTAGTTCTTTACTTTTTACTTCCAGTACAGCATTGTTTTTTTCTTTTTCTAGCTGTTGCTGTAAGTCGAGTTTTTTTAATCGATTTTTGACTTTTATAAGTATGGTTGCTGTAATACCGAATAGTAACAACAAAACAAATGATATGGAAAGGATAAGCTGAATTTTGTTTTTTTGCTTGATTTCATTGTTTTGTTGTAGTATGGTCTTTTCTTTTTCAATTAAAGCTTCTTTGTATTTGTTTTTTATTTCGAAAAGTTGACTGTTTTGTTGACTTTTTGCGTTAAACAGACTGTCGGATATCATGTTGCCCTCTTGTAATAAAGAATAGGCGAGTCTGGGTTTGTTTTGTGTCAGATGGATAGCTGCCAATTTTTTTAGTACCTGTGGTTTGTATTCTAGATATGCTTTTTTCTTTTTTATTGTTTGGTAACTTTGAGAGTAATAAAATGATGCGCTATCTGGTTTGTTTTGTTTTTGTTTTAAATCACCTAAAAATGAGCAGGTGACAATTTGGTAGTTGGCATCATTATCCACAAAATACTTATTGGCCTTGTTTAATAAGGGTTCAGCGATGGACAGTTGTCCTTTTCGTAGATAGATGGATCCCATCTCGGCGATTACGAAGGGTTGGAAACTGGTCGGATTGAGTAAATGACAGGAATCCAGATAGCTTAATGCTAAGTCATATTCGTGGTTGTTGCTGTATACGGTGGCTAAACTAAAATAGCTTTGTATGGCTTGACTATGTTGTTTGTGCTTGCTGATATTGCTGTGTTTGCTGTTTTGGATGGACCATTGAAGGTGTTTGATGGCCATGCTGTCCTTGTTAAATATATTATAAAGAATTCCTAAGTTTCGATGGATATGTATCTGGCTTATGTTATCTCGTGTATTTTCAGCCATCAGTAAGGCATCCCATAATTTATCGAATGATTCGTTATAATTGCCTCTGAAACGATAGATATCGGTGATGGCAATTAGGCACTGAATGGCGTTGGCTGTATCTTTTGTATTGCGTAAATGTGCTAATTTTTGGTGTAGTTTATATAGCTTTTCTTCTGTGTTAGCTTCTGTGTTTGTATTAAGCATGTTGGTAGAAGAATTTAATGAACTATTCGCATTTGTTGATGTTTGATTTTCCTTTGAATAGCTGTGGAAAAATATAGAACCTAAATAAAAGGTAATGATGATAATATGTAAACGCTTGATATGATTCATAATACAAAGTTAAAGATAATTTTATAGGGACAGATTATTATTGGTGTAGATTAAACAAATGTCTAGTTTAAAATTAGTGTTGATGAGTGAATGGATAGGGGTATTTGTGTTTAGAATATTGTTTGAATAGTGAAATGTAATGAATTCTTAGCTTTCTATTTGCATTTTTGCTGCATAGGTTTTGAGTTGGTAAAATAATTAAATTATATGAAACGAGCCATGGGAAACAGGTAGAGGGATGATTAATTTTGGCGAGTTCCATATGACCATTGAAAGATAAATTTAAACATGAAAAGAGTATTATTATTCGCATTTGTAATCTGTTGTTTTTGTTTGGGTTACGGGCAGCAGGTAGATTTTTCCTTTGAAAATGATGCATTGCCATTGGAAGAAAGAGTAGATATACTGGTTTCTCAGATGACTACGGAAGAGAAAATTGGTCAGTTACTGAATGGGGCTCCTGCTATTCCTAGGTTAAATATACCGGATTACGATTGGTGGAACGAGGCTTTGCATGGAGTGGCTCGTAATGGAAAAGCAACGGTGTTTCCGCAAGGAATTGCTCTAGGTGCCACTTTTGATCCTGAATTGGCCTATAGAGTGGCTTCCGCTATTTCTACCGAGGCCAGAGCTAAATACAGTGTTTCGCAGCGTATGGGAAATCATAGTAAATATACAGGCTTAACTTTTTGGACCCCCAATGTTAATATTTTTAGGGATCCACGCTGGGGAAGAGGACAGGAGACTTATGGAGAAGATCCCTTTTTGATGGCCCAAATAGGGGTGTCTTTTGTAAAAGGACTACAAGGGAATCATCCTGTGTATTTAAAGACTGCAGCCTGTGCCAAGCATTATGCTGTACATTCAGGTCCAGAAGAATTCAGGCATACCTTTAATGCAGAACCTACGCAGCAGGATTTATATGAGACTTATTTTCCTGCCTTTGAAGCCTTGGTAAAAGACGCTAAGGTAGAAGGTGTAATGGGGGCATATAATGCTGTTTTGGGTGAGCCAGCATGTGCCAATTCCTTTTTGTTAAAGGATGTGTTAAGGGAGCAATGGAAATTTGATGGTTATATCACGTCCGATTGTGGTGCCATTGGTGGTATCGCATGGAAACAGAAATATGTTAAGTCGGCACCTGAGGCGGCTGCAGTGGCCTTAAAAGCCGGAGTTAACTTAAATTGTGGGAGTACTTACCAATATTTAAATGAAGCTTTAAAATTGGGCTTGGTAACCGAGGATCTAATTCATGAGCGTACTAAGCAATTGTTTAAAACGCGTTTTCGCCTGGGTATCGTAGGTAACCCTGGTGATAATCTGTATGCTAAAATCGGACCCGACAAGATTCATTGTGCGGAGCATGTGGCCTTGGCCCGTGAGGTGGCGCAGAAATCAATTGTGCTGCTAAAGAATAAAGACAATACACTGCCTCTGTCTACAGATATTAAAGTGCCTTATGTAACGGGGCCATTTGCCAATTCTGGAGATATGTTAATGGGAAGTTATTATGGCATTAGTCCTAATTTAGTGACTGTTCTAGAGGGTGTTGCAGATGCTGTTTCTTTAGGAACTTCATTGAATTACAGAAGTGGGGCATTGCCTTTTCATAAAAATATTAACCCCAAAAATTGGGCGCCTAATGTTGCAAAAGAGTCGGATGTAACCATTTGTGTTGTTGGACTAACAGCCGATTTTGAAGGAGAAGAAGTAGATGCTATTGCTTCTGGTGCCATCGGTGATAAAGTGGATTTGCGATTGCCCCAAAATCAAATTGATTACGTTAAACAAATTGCCGATGTTAAAAAAGGCCCTTTGGTGCTGTTAATTGCAAGCGGAAGTCCTGTTTCCTTAGAAGGTATTGAGGAGTATTGTGACGCGATTTTGCAAGTATGGTATCCGGGTGAGCAGGGAGGCAATGCTATTGCAGATGTCTTGTTTGGTAAGGTGTCTCCATCCGGACATCTTCCGCTAACTTTTCCAGTGAATGTGAATCAATTACCACCTTATGAGGATTACTCCATGAAGGGAAGGACCTATAAATACATGACGCAAGAGCCCATGTTTCCATTTGGCTTTGGCTTGACCTATTCAAAAACAAAATTGAGTGGATTGGTGCTGGAATCTAATAAAATAAAGAAATCGGAGAATCTTATTCTTAGTGTTGAAGTAAGCAATGCTGGTGATTATGATATAGATGAGGTAGTGCAATTGTATGTTTGCCCTCTAGATACTACTGGGGGACTGCCTTTAAAGAGCCTAAAGGCGTTTAAAAGAATTGCTTTGCGCAAAGGAACGCATCAACAGATTTCTTTTAATGTTTCAGCAGATCAACTAAAAGTGGTAAATGAAAAAGGAGAAAAAATATGGAAAAAAGGACGTTATAAAGTAGTTGTAGGTAATGCATCACCAGGGGAGCTGAGTGTGAAATTAGGTGCTGCAGTTCCACAGGAAGCATTTGTTGAGTTAAGGTAGGTGTCCTATTCTTTGTGTTATCGATGCACAGAAGTGAATCAGTTTGCTTTTCTGGTGTGTCGTACACAAAAAATCCTAGGTAATTGTTCCCCAATAAAAAAGAAAACTCTCGGTTATTACAACTGAGAGTTTTTCGTATTTTCAGATAGTGTAAGCTTTTTCTTAGTTAACTGCTTCGTCTAAAGCTTTACCTGGTTTAAACTTTGCAACGTTCTTAGCTGCTATTTGGATTTCTTTTCCGGTTTGAGGATTTCTTCCTGTACGAGCTGCACGTTTGCTGATAGAAAAAGTTCCAAATCCTATTAATTGAACGCTCTCCCCTTTAGCCAAAGCATTTTTAATAGCTTCTGTTGTTGCATTTAATGCTTTTTCCGAATCTGTTTTAGACAAGCCACTTTCTGATGCGATTGCATTTACGAATTCTTGTTTATTCATTTTTATTGTATTTGATTGAGTTAAATTATCAGCGCAATATAACGGTTATTTTCTTTCGATTGACCGAAAAAATTGATTTTGAAGTTCTTTTTCGCTATCAAAAAGAAATTATTTTAATGGTGAAGTAAAGCAAGTATATATGGTGTACTGTTATATATGACAGATAATCAATATGATTATAAAGGTAGTTTGTATGGGTGTTTTTTGATTATCAATGGTTTTTTTGGGGGGATTTTTATACAAATAAAATGATACTGTAACTTAGCTAATATGAAAAAAATAAAGCCATTTTATAGTTTTTTAGACAGATCACCTTCTCTGATATTCTTTTAAGTCGAAAAATGCATTTGAAAATCTATTATACATTAAAATTGCTGACCATCCAGTCACTTGTTTACATGTTTGTCTGCATACTGGAGCATGTGAGGTTGAAGCAGGAATGGAGTTGACTGCAAAAAATCATTAGGACTTATCAATTAAAGTTTTATTTTCGTCGTTGAGAAGATATAATACTGACAGATGGTTATTGTATTTAGAGATTTTTTCTGGAAATTTAGACGATAATACAACAGTTAACTATACACTTAAAAACGAATAAATATGTCCAAACAAAAGCATCCAAAGGGATTGATGATCCTGTTTTTTACCGAAATGTGGGAGCGTTTTGGTTATTATCTAATGTTAGGGATCTTCAGTCTTTATATGATTGAACCCACCACGTCTAATTTTGCAGGGTTAGGATTCACCAATATGCAAGCGGCCGATATTTATGGAACGTATTTGGCTTTGGTTTACTTAACACCATTTTTCGGTGGTTTAATAGCTGATCGCTTGTTGGGTTATCGAAAATCCATATTAATAGGGGGCGTGTTGATGGCCGCGGGTTATATTGGTTTGGCCATTCCCGATTCAATGGGTATTTTTTATATTTCGCTGTTACTCATTATTTTAGGTAATGGTATGTTTAAACCCAATGTATCTGTATTGTTGGGTAAATTATATGAAAAACCTGCGTATGAAGCCTTAAAGGATTCGGGATATAATATCTTTTATATGGGTATCAATATAGGAGCCTTTGTGTGTAACTTTGTGGCGGCATATCTACGCATCAGCTATGGTTGGGGATGGGCTTTTGCTGCCGCTGGTGTAGGAATGTTAGTGGGAGTTGTGTGGTTTTTGATAGGCTTGTCGCGTGTGCCAGAAATCAAAGAGGCAGATACGATTTCTCCTAAACGTCCTGGAGATGTTTCCATGAGTCGTTTGTTTACTGTATTGTTTTTACCTGCATTTGCTGCCGCTGCCATAGGGTGGTTTATACCAGGAACCATGTTCGGTGCTGATTCTACCGATGCTTTTATCTTTTTCTGTATTCCTGTATTAATTTTCTTTTTTACAACTTGGAAAACGGCAGATAAAAAGACCGAGCGGGAGCCTATTGCTGCCTTACTGGCTGTTTTTGGTGTGGTTATAATTTTTTGGGCGGTATTTCACCAAAATGGATCGGCCTTGACTTATTGGGCAAAAAATAATACTTCGCGTGAAGTTTCAGGGATAACGCAAAGTGTAATCAGCACCATTGCAAAAACAGAAGACGTATCTACTTTGCCGCGTAAAATAAAATTACAAGGACCTCATGGGGAGGATCTGGGAACCAAGGAAGGGCCCAATACTTATTTTGATAACTATACCAAGGAGCTTCCTAAAGGAAATTTGGAAGGTAAGCCCGGTGATTTAACCGATGAGGAGTGGGCATCATTATCGGAAGCCCAAAAAGCAGAAGGTGGTAAATTGAATTTGTGGCCTACGGAGTTGCAGGCCTCTATTAATCCTGGATTTGTCGTTTTTCTTACGCCGCTTGTGGTGGGTGTTTTTGCCTGGTTGCGTCGTCGTAAGAAAGAGCCCACAACACCTGGGAAAATAGCATGGGGCATGTTGATATCTGCTGTATCCTGGTTGGTAATGGTTGTAGCTGCTATTTCTTCGCAAAATGGGTTAGATAAGGCATCCGTAGCCTGGTTGTTTGGAGTTTATGGTGTGATTACCATTGGAGAGCTTTGCTTGAGTCCCATGGGACTTTCCTTGGTTAGTAAACTCGCGCCTAAGCGTATTGCCGCATTGATGATGGGAGGCTGGTTTCTTAGTACTGCCATTGGTAATAAGCTTTCTGGTGTTCTTTCTGGTTTATGGGATCTATTCGAAAAAAAATCCTATTTCTTTTTAACAAATGCATTGTTGACTGCAGGTGCTTTCTTGATTATCTTATTTTTGATGCCTTGGTTAAGAAGGGTATATAATCAATATGTGGATTGATCTAGCAAAGGGCTGATATCTATTGTGAGTGGACATTTATAATAGGCATGACTGGAGCAAGTGGTTGGCTATGCGTGTTGACGCTTGTGTTTCCGCTGCGAATGGGTGGTTTGAAATATATTATAGACACAGAAGAATAAAACGTTCGGTGCTGTTGGTATCGGACGTTTTTTATGGATAATATGTAAAATGTAGCAAGATTATTTTTCATTAAACCCGGAAAATGCATTTTTAATTTTTATAACGAAGCCCTAATGTATCACCCCGGGTTAAAAAGTATCTCATGAACGAATTAATTACTTTTGGTTTATTGTCATTTACCTCTTTTTTTACCCTGATTAATCCCTTGGGATCGATGCCTGTTTTTTTGACTATGACAGCTGATTTAGAGCAGCAACATCGTGTGAAAACAGCAAAAAAGGCGACTGTTGTGGCATTTTTTACCATTGTTGCTTTTGCTTTCTCCGGACAATTATTGTTTAAATTTTTTGGTATTTCGGTCAATAGTTTTCGTATTGTAGGAGGAGCTATTTTTTTTGTGATGGGTATGGATATGTTACAGGCGCGTCTTGGAAAAGTAAAAATAAAAGAGTCTGAAATCAAAACCTATGTCAATGACATATCAGTTACCCCATTGGCGATTCCAATGATATGTGGTCCGGGAGCTATTACCAATGCCATTGTTTTAATGGAAGATGCGGATAATATTAGCATGAAGTTAATGCTGATCTTCACCCTCTTATTGGTGATGTTACTTACCTATCTTATTTATTATAGTTCTTCACGTATTATTAAGTTTTTAGGAGAAACGGGAAATAATGTAATGATGCGTTTGATGGGTTTGATTGTGATGGTGATTGCTGTGGAATTCTTTTTTAGTGGATTAAAGCCTATTATTTTAGATATGATGAAGTAGTGTGTTGCGACGATATAAAAGAGGCTCCAGTGTCAATATTTATTTGATACTGGAGCCTCTTTTTATGTGTCATAATAGATGAAGGATTACCCAATCATATAGGAGCTATTGTAACTTTTCTGTGACAAAGGCTTTGGCTCTTTCGATGGCAGAATCTAGACCAGCAGGATTTTTACCTCCAGCAGTTGCAAAGAAAGACTGGCCACCACCACCACCTTGTATTTCCTTGGCACAATCACGTATGACTTCCACGGCGTTAAGCTTCCCTGATTGTGCAAGTTGATCTGAGGTGATAACACTTAATTGGGGCTTGTTATTGACGTTGGCCCCCAATACAGCCACAAATTCGTTCATTTCCTTTTTAAGTTGAAAAGCCAAATCTTTTAATTTGTCGCCTAATACGGGATCTACGGTTGCTGTTATTATTTTTATACCATTTATATCGATGGCACTGTCTACCAGGTCGCGTTTCTTCATGTTAATAAAGTTTCTTTTTATACCATCCAGATCTTTACTTAACTTGGAGTTGTCGGCCATTAGTGATTCTATATTTTTTTGTAGGTTGCCAGATGATTTAAACATATCCTGAATAGCCAGCAATAGGTTGTGCTGTGTCATAATCATCTCTTCGGCCTTTACACCGGTAACCGCTTCGATTCGTCTGATGCCTGAAGCAATAGATGCCTCGCTGATAATTTTAAAGAAGCCGATTTCACCCGTATGTTTAACATGTGTGCCTCCACAGAGCTCAATGGAATCGCCAAACTTAATGGCTCGAACAACATCGCCGTATTTTTCGCCAAAAAGCATCATCGCACCAAGATCTTGGGCTTTAGCAACGGGGATGTCGCGCATTTCTTCCAAGGCGAAATTTTTACGTATTCTTTGGTTAACCAGCTTTTCAACTTTCTCTATTTCTTCGCGGGTCATTTTTTGAAAGTGCGCAAAGTCGAAACGTAAGTAATCAGGATGAACCAGTGATCCTTTTTGTTCCACATGCGTACCTAGTATTTCTTTTAGCGCTTGGTGTAAGAGGTGTGTGCTTGTATGGTTGTTGGCAATGTTCTGACGTTTATCCCTGTTAACAACAGCTTTAAAGTCGCTTTTTAAATCTTTGGGTAGTTTTTTTGCTAGGTGAACAATTAGGTTGTTTTCCTTTTTGGTATCGATAATTTCTATTTTCTCGGTGCCATTATCTATATAACCGGTATCACCTACCTGCCCACCGCTTTCTGCATAAAAGGGCGTAATGTTAAAAACCAATTGGTACAAGGATTTATTTTTGACTGTAATCTTGCGGTATTTTACAATTGTTAAATCAGTTTCCAGGTAGTCGTAACCAATAAATTCTTCCACATCATCTTCCATTAAAAGAACCCAATCTTCCGTTTCTATGGCAGTAGCACTTCTGGCCCGATTTTTCTGTGCTTCCATTTCCTTTTCAAATTCACGGCGGTTGATCACCAGATCGTTTTCTTTTAGTATCAGTTCTGTTAAATCCAATGGAAATCCATAAGTATCATATAGTTCAAATGCAACTTTACCATCCACTACTTTGTAATTACCATCTTTGGTTTGTTGGATGATTTTATCTAACATAGAAATTCCTGTGGCCAAAGTTCGTAGAAATGACTCCTCTTCCTCTTTAATAACTTTGGTTATCAGTTCTTGTTGTTTTTTTAATTCAGGATAGGCATCACCCATGGAATTCATGAGAGCAGGTAGTAATTTGTACATGAACGACTGGCGTTGTCCTAGGAAAGTATATCCATAACGAACAGCCCTACGCAATATACGACGAATCACGTAACCAGCCTTATTGTTGGAGGGTAACTGTCCGTCGGTAATAGAAAAGGAGATTGTTCTGATATGGTCGGCAATGACGCGCATGGCAATATCCGTATCTTCCTTTTTTCCATAAGGTGTATTTGTTATGTTGGCTATCTCGTTAATGATAGGCACGAATACATCGGTGTCGTAGTTTGATTTTTTATTTTGAATAACGCGACAGAGGCGTTCAAAACCCATTCCTGTATCTACGTGTTTGGCTGGGAGTGCTTCCAGACTGCCATCTGCTTTTCTATTGTACTGTATAAACACCAAGTTCCATACTTCTATCACCTCAGGGTGATCTGCATTTACCAATTGGGCTCCGGGTACTTTTTTTCGTTCCTCTTCGCTTCGTAAGTCAACATGTATCTCCGAGCATGGTCCACAGGGCCCCATCTCACCCATCTCCCAAAAGTTGTCTTTACGGTTCCCGTTGATGATTCGGTCCTCAGGTAGGTGCTGTTTCCAATGGTTAAAAGCCTCCATATCTTTATCCAGTGCCATATCTTTGTCACCCTCAAATACCGAAGCATATAAAATATTCTTGTCAATTTTAAGAATTTCAGTCAGGTACTCCCAAGCCCAGTTAATGGCATTCTCCTTAAAATAATCACCAAACGACCAGTTTCCAAGCATTTCAAACATCGTATGGTGATATGTGTCACGCCCAACCTCTTCCAGGTCGTTGTGTTTACCGGAGACACGCAGGCATTTTTGTGAATTGGCTACCCTGGGTGCGAATGGTTTGCTGTTTCCAAGAAAAATATCTTTAAACTGATTCATACCTGCATTGGTGAACATGAGGGTAGGGTCGTTTTTAACCACCATAGGTGCTGAAGATACAATTTGGTGTTGTTTTGATTCAAAAAAAGACCAAAAACTTTTTCTTATCTCAGAAGCATTCATATAATATAGTAATTATTGATTTTTATAATTGTGAATAAGCACTAAAATTGGAAGTTGCAAAGGTAGATTATTTCGCTAATTTTGTAGCAATTATCATTAAAAATCAACGTTAAGAAATACAAACTTTGTTTCTTCATGTCAAAAGTTAAGTTCAGATATAATCCCGAAACATTAAGTTACGATAAAATTGAAACCGGGTTCAAGTATTATTTATCGAGGATATTCTTTGGTTTTTTCTTTGGTGCCGTATTGGGACTGGTGTTCTTTTTCGCCTATTCGTACGTGATCGAAAGTCCCAAAGTACAGCGTCTCGAGAGAGAGAATGCCCGATTGACAACCCAATTTGATATATTGAGCAAGCGATTGGATGAAACAGTCAAGGTACTGGATGATATTCAAAGAAGAGATGAAAATATTTATAGGGTTATTTTTCAGGCTGATTCTATTCCGCAATCTATCCGTAAGGCCGGTTTTGGTGGTGTTAATAGATATGAACCTTTGGAAGATTTGGATAATGCAGAATTGGTGATTTCCACCGCTAAAAAGTTGGATGTCATTATGAAACAAGCTTATGTTCAGTCTAAATCTTTTGACGAGATTATTGAAATGGCCAAGAATAACGAGAAGCTGATCAAGTGTACTCCGGCCATTATGCCTATTTCCAATAAAGATTTGAAACGTACGGCCTCGGGGTGGGGCTACCGTATTCACCCTATTTATAAGACACGACGTTTTCATTCAGGAATGGACTTCACGGCTCCTACCGGTACCGATGTGTATGCTACAGGTGATGGTAAGGTGTCCAAGATTACCCGTGAGAAAACAGGATACGGTAATCGTATAGAGATTGACCATGGTTTTGGTTTTAGGACGCTTTATGCCCACCTCAGTGCGTTTAATGTTAAGTTGGGCCAAAAAGTTAAAAGAGGAGATGTGATTGGCTTTGTTGGCAGTACCGGAACATCTACCGCACCTCACCTGCATTATGAAGTGCATGTGAAAAATAAAAAAGTGAATCCTTCGCACTATTATTTTAATGATTTATCTGCTGAAGAGTACGAGGAAATGATAGAGATTTCATCTAACTCTAACCAGACTTTTGATTAATATTACTGGCCATTCCTGTGCTTTGTTCCTGTTAAAACAGACTGTAATGATATTTCACTGTGGATGATATTATTGTTCGTGGGACACTTTAAACCCGGAAAATGCGTTGGGAAATATAGGACGAGGTTCTAATGCATCATGCGGGTTTAATTTTATTTAGGTATTTTTTATTTACCTTTGAGAATATACACTAATCCCATTCGATCGATGGTAAACCTAGTTGAAAACAGTGTGCTGCTGGACAAGCATAAATTGGTCTATTATGAAACCGGACAAGGTATACCTATTTTATTTGTTCATGGAATTACTACTTATTCGTTTATATGGCGAAAAGTTGTGCCGTATTTTGTAAAGGACTATCGAGTGATTGTGGTCGATTTATTGGGCTGTGGACATTCTGATTTAAGGACTGACATCTCCTTTGGGATTGCTAATCAGGCTCGGTTTTTGTGGATGTTATTGGACAAGCTGGGCATTGAAAAGTTGCATGTAGTTGCCCATGATGTGGGAGGCGGCGTGGCTCAAATAATGAGTGTGGTTAGACCTGGTGCATTGCTCTCTGTTAGCTTATTAAACGCAGTGGCGTACGATTTTTGGCCTGTGCAGCCTATTACGTCCATGCGTATTCCTATCCTTCGCCAGTTCGCAGTGGCCACCTTAGATGGAGGTACCTTGAGACTAATTATTAAAAGAGGATTGTTTCGTCAGGAGGCTTGCACCGAAGAACTCTTTCAATTGTTTAAAAGTTCTTTTCATACCAAGGAAGGACGTAATGCTTTTTTGCATTTTGCCGGATGTCTTGATAATTCAGATTTGTTAATGATTTCGGAAGCTTTGCATGGTTTGGATACCAATTTTTTGGTGGTGAGGGGCGATAATGATGTTTATTTGAGCCCTTCAATTGCAGAGAAACTTGCAAAAAAATTGAAGTGTGCTAAAAAAGTTAATATTCCAATGGCTGGTCATTTTATGCAAGAGGATGTGCCTGATGTTCTTGCATCAACGATTCTTGGTTTTATTCGGGAGGTTAGCATATGATGGGTAACAATGAGGATAAATTTACCTATGAAGAATTGTTGGAACGCGTTAAGCAGCTGGAGTTCGAAAATGAATCTATGGCAGAACGTGCCGGTGAGGTGCTGTTGCTGAGTGTGCTGGGGGATGCTCTTTCTGTTTTAGAAGACAAAAATAAATTGATTGAAGAACTTCTTGAAAAGGTGTCGATACTTAAAAATATCCCGCATTGCTATTGCTATGAATGGATAGAAGGAAAGTTTAAACTGATAGAATCTTACACCGTTATGCCAGATGTTCATCAATGTCCAACTGAAATTATACTTAGCGAAGAGGTGGTCAGGGGCATCAACGAGCATGGTGTTTATTGTGGATGTGCGCAGGAGGTTATTCATGCTGAAAATGAGTGGGCTGTATCAGAAACAACTGAGGTGTTGATTATCCGTTTTCATAATAATTGGGTGAATAGTGGGGTTTTCTTGTTTTTGGATGAAAAGAGTGGCTTTTCGTTGGAAACAAAATATCTAGTCATTAGACAAGCCGTTAATATGGTGTTGGAACAGATAGAAAAACTGGAGTATATCAAAGAGATAGAACAACTGAATAAGGACTTGGAAGATAGGGTGGTAGAACGTACCGAAGCATTGGTTGAGATGAATAGTAAGTTGCTCAATGAGATCGAGGAACGAAAGGTGATAGAAGAGGAATTGCGTTATGCTAAAGATAAGGCACAGGAGTCGGATCGCTTGAAGTCTATCTTTCTGGCCAATATGAGTCATGAAATACGGACACCGATGAATGCGATTGTGGGATTTAGCGAATTGATGGAAAGTGGGACCTGTGATGAAAAGGAATTGCGGGAGTTTACTCGTTTGATTTACGGTAATAGCCTTTCTTTGCTTAATCTGATCAATGACTTGTTAGATTTCTCCAAAATTGAGGCCAACCAATTGTCATTGCATCGTTCTACATGTAATGTCAACGAGATATTAGATGACGTTCGATCTTTGGGGGAAACATTGTTGAAACAATATAAAAAGGAGAATTTGAGTATTCGTATTCATAAGTCAGTTACGGATGAGGAGGCCCATGTGTTTACTGATAGTTTGAGATTGAAGCAGATATTGATTAACTTATTAAGCAATGCCATTAAATTTTCGTTTGAAGGACAGATAGTGATCGAGTATAAAATAGAGAAGGAAAATGTTTGTTTTGCAGTGAAGGACCAAGGAATTGGCATTGCAGATAAGATGCAGGCCCTTATATTTAAACGTTTTAGTCGGGTGTCGGATGATATCAATAAACCCATAGCCGGAAATGGCCTCGGTCTAACCATTACAAAAACATTGGTTGAAATGCTAGGTGGTGTCATTGGGGTTGAGTCTGAAATAGGGCGTGGCTCTATTTTTAAATTTAGTATTTTACGGTGAAGCTTTTATTAGGAAGGTCGGTTTTGTATGTATTATGGGGGGAGAACGGAAGTTGGTAAAAAAGATAAACCAGACTGCTCTTAATTGTAATCATTATAAATTAGTTACGTGGATGTTAAAAAGTAGTTGTTGTAACAATTGTTACAGCTATTTATCGTGTGAATGAGTAAATTTAGCTAACTATTGACACGGTAATACGAATGTTATGATAAAACACTTGGTGCCACCTCCACAATGGCGTTTCCCGGTTATGATTGTGTTAGCCATATTTATTGGTTTGGCACTTTTTATATTTAAGGTTTCCAATGCCTCTTCATATTTGTCAGATAATCCTGAGACCTGTGTGAATTGTCATATTATGGCACCTCAGTATGCTACCTGGAACCATAGTTCGCACAGGGAATGGACCAATTGTAACGATTGCCATGTTCCGCACAATAATGTGGTGAATAAATATTATTTCAAAGCTAAAGATGGTTTAAGACATGCTACAGTTTTTACCATGCGGGCCGAACCGGAGGTGATTTTTATTAAAAAGGAGGGGGCCGAGGTTGTTCATAAGAACTGCATTCGTTGTCATCATCAGCAAATTACCGACCCTAAGTTGGTAGCCACTGTTGATGGTCATTCGTCTCATACGCAAGACCGGAAGTGCTGGGAGTGTCATCGTGAAGTGCCGCACGGAAGAGTCAATAGTCTCTCCAGTACGCCTAACGCGCATGTGCCATTGCCTACCAGTCCGGTTCCTGATTGGTTAAAAAGATATACAGATAAGAATAAACCTTAAAAATGATCCTATGAAATTGTTTGACAAGCGTCCATGGTTAGCATGGCTGATGTTTTTTGCCACAATAATAGTGGTTTTCTTATTGGGGCTTTTGGCTTCTTCTATTGTTGAACGTAGGGCCGAGGCTACTTTTGTGAACGTTCCAAGAACCGATATTTCGGAATTTGAGCCCAGAAATGAGGTTTGGGGGGAGAATTACCCTCGTGAGTTTCAATCCTATTATCAAACAGCAGATACCAGCTTTGCCAGTAAGTATAACGGTGGAGCAGTGATTGATATGTTAGAACTTGATCCGCGCTTGGTTGTTTTATGGGCTGGTTATGGTTTTTCAAAGGATTACAAACAGGGTAGGGGACATTACTATGCTGTTACCGATGTTAGAAATACCTTAAGAACCGGGAGTCCTGCTGATGATAAATCGGGTCCTATGCCTTCTACATGCTGGACTTGTAAGGGGCCTGATGTACCTCGTCTGATGAATGAGCATGGAGTGGCTGAATTTTACAAGGGAAAATGGGCCCGGTTGGGTAGTGAGGTGGTCAATCCTATAGGCTGTGCTGATTGTCACGATCCAAAGACCATGAATCTTCGTATTACACGTCCGGCGTTGATAGAAGCATTTGAGCGACAAGGGAAGGATATCACCCAATCGTCACATCAGGAGATGCGTTCGTTGGTATGTGCGCAATGTCATGTGGAATATTATTTTAATAAGAAAACGGAGGAAGGTGCTAATTATCTTACTTTGCCCTGGGATAAAGGAATGAATGTGGAAGCCATGGAGGCGTATTACGATGAAATGGAATTCTCTGATTGGACGCATCAATTAAGCAAGGCTCCTATGTTAAAAGCACAGCATCCTGGATATGAGGTGTACTCAACAGGTATTCATGCCGATAGGGGCGTGTCTTGTGCCGATTGTCATATGCCTTATAAAAGTGAGGGAGGACAGAAATTTACGGATCATAAAATACAGTCACCTCTTAATAATGTAGCCAACTCCTGTCAAGTGTGTCACCGTCAGGAGACTGCTAATTTAATAGCCAATGTTTATGATCGTCAGGATAAGATCATTGAGAATAGAGATAAGCTGGAAGAATTGGTGGTTCGTGCCCATGTGGAAGCAAAAAAAGCATGGGATATTGGGGCTTCGCAGGCGCAAATGGAAGATATTTTAATGGGAATCAGGCATGCTCAGTGGCGTTGGGATTATGCAGCCGCAAGTCATGGAGCTTCTTTTCATTCGCCTGTGGAAATTGGACGAGTTATAGGAACGGGTATTGATATTGCACAGGAAACCAGGATTAAGCTCGCGCGATTACTGGCTGAGCTTGGACATAACCAAGAAGTGCCCTATCCGGATATTGAAACCAAAGCAAAGGCACAGCAGTTTGTTGGCTTGGATATGGAACGATTGAATCAGGAAAAGAAAGTCTTTAAGGAGGATGTAGTTCCTGAGTGGATTAAGGAAGCCCAGGCTCGAGAAGATTCGTAAATGAACTGTTTGTGATCAGCGTGAATGGTAAATGGTGATGAAGTGGGGTTTTGTCATTTTTAAAAAAGGCAGGATAGGCTATATTAGTGCATCTAACAAAAGAAAGCAGCCATGAATGTTCATTCATTTAAATCTATGATTTTGGCGGGAATACCAGAAGAACTGCCTAAAACAAAAGTCTACGATGAAACCATTAATCACGCTCCTGTTCGTAAGGATATCCTTACAAACGAGGAAAAGAAATTGGCGCTTAAGAATGCGCTAAGGTATTTTCCGGAAAGACACCATGGTGTTTTGGCACCAGAATTCCTAAAGGAGTTAAGGGATTATGGTCGAATTTATATGTATCGTTATCGTCCCGATTATGAGATAAAAGCCCGTTCTATTGATGATTTTCCTTGTAGAAGTAAACAGGCGGCGGCTATTATGCTGATGATATGTAATAACTTGGATCATGCTGTGGCGCAACATCCGCATGAATTGATTACTTATGGCGGTAATGGGGCGGTCTTTCAGAATTGGGCGCAATATTTGTTGACCATGCAATACTTAGCGACGATGACTGATGAGCAGACTTTGGTGATGTACTCGGGACATCCTATGGGGCTTTACCCTTCACATGCGCATGCCCCAAGGGTTGTTGTGACCAATGGGATGGTGATTCCAAATTATTCTAAACCCGATGATTGGGAACGTTTTAATGCATTGGGAGTTTCACAATATGGTCAAATGACTGCAGGCTCCTTTATGTATATTGGGCCTCAGGGTATTGTTCATGGAACAACCATTACTTTATTGAATGCGATTCGTAAATTGAAGGTAAATAATGATTCAGGTGGGCCTCGGTTATTTATTAGTGCTGGTCTGGGTGGAATGAGTGGTGCACAGCCTAAAGCGGCTAATATTGCGCAATGTATAAGTATTATTGCTGAAGTGAATCCCAAGGCTTTGCAGACTCGTTATGCCCAAGGTTGGGTAGATGAGGTGACAGAGAGCCTGATGGAATTGGAAAAAAGGGTTGCGCTTGCTAAAAAAATGAAAGAAGTGGTTTCTATTGCATATAAAGGTAATGTAGTGGAGGTGTGGGAGTACTTTGCTAAGAAACATATTTCGGTGGACTTGGGTTCGGATCAGACTTCGTTGCATAATCCATGGGCTGGTGGCTATTATCCGGTTGGATTGACTTATGAAGAGGCAAACAGGATGATGGTTGATGCGCCCGAATTGTTCAAGAACAAGGTGCAGGACTCGCTACGAAGGCATGTTGAGGCTATCAATACATTAACGGCATAAGGGATGTACTTTTTTGATTATGGAAATGCTTTTTTGCTGGAGTCAGGAAGGGCAGGAGCTAAAATTTTTAATGTTAGGGGTGAGTTTAAGTACCCTTCGTATGTGCAGGATATTATGGGACCCATGTGTTTTGATTATGGATTTGGCCCTTTTCGCTGGGTTTGTACCAGTAATCAACCGGATGATCTGGAAAAAACAGATCGGATAGCCTGCGCTGTATTGGAGCAGTTGTGTGAAAAAGCACCCGAAGAGATAAGGCAGCAGATGTCTGATAATATTCATTGGATCAAAGAGGCAGGTGATAATAACTTGGTGGTGGGGTCACAGGCTCGTATCTTGTATGCGGATGCTGAAGGAAGAATGCGCATAGCAGAAGCATTTAATGAGGCCATTAAAAATGGAGAAATCTCTGCACCTATTGTCCTGGGTCGCGATCATCATGATGTTTCGGGAACAGATAGTCCTTATCGCGAGACTTCAAATATTTATGATGGTTCCAGCTTTACTGCTGATATGGCGGTGCAGAATGTGATTGGGGATAGTTTTCGGGGAGCAACATGGGTATCTATACATAACGGAGGTGGTGTTGGATGGGGTGAGGTTATCAATGGAGGTTTTGGGATGGTTATTGATGGCAGTTCGGAGGCAGATCAGCGCTTGAAGTCAATGTTATTTTGGGATGTGAATAATGGAATTTCGCGCAGAAGCTGGGCTAGAAATAAGGGGGCTGTATTTGCCATTAAAAGAGCTATGGAGCTAAATCCTCAGCTTAGGGTTACACTCCCTGTTATTGCTGATGATGGTATGATTGATCAGCTGTTTGAGGAGTGATTTTGTTATTGGAAAAATTTAAGATGTTTTACTTGAATTCTTATTGAAGATTGAAAGTTAGGTTTATGAATGAAGAGGAATAACGCTAATTATTTGAAATGAATCTTACTCACTATATATGTCTTTTTTATTTGGGAAAGCTAATTTTTAACGGTCTTCATGAACAAGCCTCGCTAGTTTGTCATTGCCATAAAAAAATACAAAAGGTTTAAAGCAATAGATCGTTGTCAACTTCCATTAGAATGCCATATGGACGAGCAATAGATTGAGCGAGTTGGTTTAGTCCGATGTTGCGTGTGTACCTGACATACTCTTTCCCTTTTACATAAATAACCAAGGCAGGTACAGTAAATATGCTTAATTGTGCAGCCAGAAATGGAGCGTGTTCTATATTACAGTAGGTCAATAGTACCCGAGGAAAATCTGACTGTATTAACTCTTTTACCTTGGGCAATAAAACTTTGCATACACTGCATTTGTCGTGCGAAAAATAAGCCAGTAAGATATTGTGTGTATCTTTTAATCTTTCAAAATCCTGTACATTAGAGATGTTTTTCATTTGTATGCCTTAGTACTGGTTTGTGCTTAGCATCACCAAGGTGCATCCATGAACTACCTCTATTTGGTGGTCTTCTGCTAGTTTCTCCAAAGCCTCATTTTCGGTGCCTGGGTTTAATATAATTCTTTCCGGTTTTAGTTTTGTGATTATGTCGAAGTAGGAGGGTTGGTTCTTGGGGCCTACATACATAGTAATGGTATGAATGTCTTGAATATTACCTACTTCTGTGTTTATTTTAATGCCGTCTACATGGCCCTCTCTTAGGCCTAGAGCTACTACCGGGTGGTTGTTTTCATTTAATTTTTTGATGGCTTTGTGTGCGTATCTTTCGGGATTTTCACTGGCTCCGATGACTAATGTTTTTTTCTTCATGTTACCTTTTTGATTTTAATTGTAAGTAACAAATGTAATAAGGTATATTTAAATATCCAAATGTATAGATATTATCATTCATTTAACAAGTAACTGGCCATTGTTTATTTACCCGGTTTTATGGTAAACTTAATTTTAGCTTTCAATATGTTTATTGGTTAAAATATAAATGATTAAGCCACTTATCTCAAAGATACCTGCAATGATAAGGTGTATGTTGGCAATGCGATTTTGTGTAGTAGTGTAGAATAATAATAAAACAATTCCAGACAGGATAAATAATAAGCCGATATTTTTAAAAAACTGTTTCATTGTTTATTGGTTTAAAGTAAGTTGTTACCAATTTGATGACCATTTATTGGGGTCTAATTCTTCTTCCATAAAAACAAAATTAAAATCTTTTTTTAATTGTTTAAGTATGGGGTCGTAAATTTCTTTGTAAAAAGGACGTATAATTCCTTTGTGTGCAATTTTATTCTGTAATAAGAGTTCGGCACCTAAGGCAGCTGGGTATGATACGGTGTTGGCGATGGCCGTGTTTTCATTGTCGGAGCCTGACAATTTAAAGGTGCCAGACAGGAGTTTTTTGGTACCGTTGGGAAGTTTGTATAATAGTTGGTGGTTAAGTACTATTAAGTCTTTGTCAGACGGTAGCATTTTCATTTTGCTAAGCATCTTGTTGGTGAGTACTGAGAGAGGGGTGCGAGCGGAAGGACTGAAATGAGCGGAAGAAAAAAGTCCGATCCATTCCATTGACATGATGGAGGATGAATGAGTTTTGAGTCCCATTTTTTGTGCAAAATGATCTCTCAAATATTTTGTATTTTCTAATTTAGTGAGGTAGGATGTTAGTTCGGCATAGGTGGTGATATCTTTTGGGAAAGATTGTTCAGAAAGGTAACCGCACTCAATGAGGGTGTCCATCACTTCGCACCAGCCTTTATATCTTAGGGTTCCTCTGAAGAAAGTTTCTGCTTCAGGAATTCTGTATAGGCTGATGTATTTTAATGCATTGCGGTTGGCATAAGCTTCCATTTCGCCTAATCCTTCGAAATTGAGAAGAAGGGTGTTTTTCATTAGTGCCGAGGCATCATGTTCGATGATTGTGTTGTTTTTAAGGTAGGTGGCGTGAGATGAGCTTGCCTTCATTACACCTGTGGGACTCCATGAGAATTTGTACCTAAAAGGGTTGTCAAGAGATTCTGGAGAAGGAAGCGCACCGCAAACTGAAATAAATTTTTCAACTTTACCTCCTTTTTCTTTTATGGTGTCGATCATTTGTGAAGCCCACATATGGTCTATGCCTGGATCTAGTCCCATTTCGTTTAATATACAGATGTTGTTTCTGTACGCTTCGGAATGTAATTCATCCATGCCCGCCTGTTGGTAGGATGTGGTGATCATATTCTTTTTGTTACGAATACAGGCCTTACATACCAGAAGATGCAGGTGGTAGGGTAATAGACTTACTATCACCAAGTGCTGTTTAACCAATGTGTGTAATTTATTAATATCATCGGAATGCCATTCAACAGCCGTGCCTTGGGGGTTGTTTTCAATAATAAGTTCCGCCTGGTAAAGGAGTTCGGAGGCAACTGTGATCTTGTATTTTTTGCGTAGCAGATATTTAACAAGGGGGGCTGCTACTTTTCCGGCGCCCAGTATTAGTATTTGGTTGTTATTGTTCATATCTACTATAATATACAATTCATTCTTAAAAAAATCAATATTTATTCGAGCTTCTTTAAACTTTATCATTACCGATTTTTAATTTTATATTTGCACGAATGATGCAGAAATGTATTTGTTTTAAATTAGGATTATAACAAGATAAAAAGGGATTCGGTGGCTAAAAAAGAAGGAAAGAAAGCGGTGCAAACTCCGTTGATGAAGCAATATTATTCCATTAAAGATAAGCATCCAGACGCAATATTATTATTCAGGGTGGGTGATTTTTATGAGACATTTTCGGACGATGCAATCAAAACGGCGGAGATATTGGGAATTACTTTGACTAGAAGAGCTAATGGAGCAGCTTCTTATGTTGAGCTGGCTGGTTTTCCACATCATGCCCTGGATACTTATCTTCCTAAGTTGGTGCGTGCCGGTCAAAGGGTGGCCGTGTGTGATCAGTTAGAAGATCCTAAGATGACTAAAAATATTGTGAAACGTGGTGTTACTGAGTTGGTAACGCCAGGGGTGGCTATGGGCGATAATGTGCTGGAACATAAAGAGAATAACTTTTTAGCCTCGGTGCATATGGATAAAAAGGTAGCAGGTGTTGCCTTTTTGGATATTTCAACAGGTGAGTTTCTGACTGCAGAAGGTCGTTTTGAGTATATTGATAAGTTGTTGAATGGATTTAAACCCAAAGAAGTACTTTTTGAAAAAAGCAAGAGGAGTCAATTTATCGAAAATTTTGGTGATAAATTTTATACCTATGGTTTAGAAGACTGGGTGTTTACTGAAGATTCTGCGCATGATAGACTGCTAAAGCATTTTGAAACCAAATCATTAAAGGGATATGGGGTTCATAATTTGAAATATGGAATTGTGGCTGCTGGTGCAGTGATGCATTATCTGGATTTAACCCAGCATAACAGGGTGCAGCATATCACAGGCTTATCCAGAATAGAGGAAGATAAATATGTATGGTTGGATAAGTTTACTATCCGTAATCTAGAACTCTTTGGGACAGTCAATGAGGGTGGTAATTCCTTGGTTTCGGTGATTGATAAAACAGTTTCTCCCATGGGGAGTCGTATGCTCAAAAGATGGGTGGCTTTGCCTCTGAAAGAGGTGAAGTTGATTGAAGATCGATTATCGGCTGTTGAGTACTTTTTTAAAGAGCCGGATTTTAAAGAACACTTGGAAGATTTGTTGCGTCCGGTAGGAGATTTAGAGCGTTTGGTATCGAAAGTGGCCGTGGGTAGAATTTCTCCTAGAGAGGTGGTGCAGGTGAAAATGGCTCTGACCGCAATTGAACCTATCAAAAAAGGGTGTGAGGATAGTAGTAATGAAACTTTGAAAGGTATTGGTGAGCAGCTCAATCCTTGTGTGAGTATAAGAACCAGAATAGAAAATGAAATTGCTGCAGATCCTCCTGTTCAAATTAATAAAGGAAATGTAATTGGTGAAGGGGTATCCGAAGAGCTGGATGAGCTTCGTAAAATTGCTTTTTCAGGCAAGGATTATTTGAATAATCTGGTTCAGCGAGAAATTGAAAGGACAGGTATTCCGTCTCTTAAAATTAGTTTTAACAATGTTTTTGGCTATTATATCGAGGTACGAAATACACATAAAGACAAGGTGCCTGAGGAGTGGATCAGAAAGCAAACTTTAGTGAATGCAGAGCGTTATATCACTGAAGAGCTGAAGGAATACGAGGCTAAGATCTTGGGTGCTGAAGAAAAAATATTGACGCTGGAAACAACTATTCAATAATCTGGTGATGAGTCTGGGGGAATATTTGGCAGCGATTCAATTGGATGCTAGTTTGCTGGCCAAGCTTGATTGTTTGTTGTCATTTTCAACCATAGCCGCTCAAAATAAATATGTTCGTCCTGTTATTGAAGATAGTGATGTGATTGATATTAAGTCGGGTCGCCACCCTGTAATCGAAACGCAGTTGCCTGCAGGTGAGGAGTATGTGCCTAATGATGTTTACTTAGATAGCGAGAAGCAACAGGTTATCATTATTACGGGACCTAATATGGCTGGTAAGTCGGCCTTGCTTCGTCAAACAGCCTTGGTTGTGTTGATGGGGCAAATAGGGTGTTTTGTACCGGCCGAATCGGCCAGAATCGGTGTGGTTGATAAGGTATTTACCCGTGTTGGAGCTTCAGATAATATCTCAGCTGGGGAATCTACTTTTATGGTGGAGATGAATGAAGCAGCTAGTATTTTGAATAATATTTCAGCACGTAGTCTTATACTATTTGATGAGTTGGGACGTGGAACGAGTACGTATGATGGTATCTCCATTGCTTGGAGTATCGTAGAATATATCCATGAAAATAAGCGAGCTAAGGCAAAGACCTTGTTTGCTACTCACTATCATGAGCTGAACGAAATGGAGAGATCGTTTGCGCGATGTAAGAACTTTAATGTGTCGGTGAAAGAAGTAGATAATAGGGTAATATTCTTACGTAAGTTGGTGCGAGGAGGTAGTGAACATAGCTTTGGTATTCATGTGGCACGGATGGCAGGAATGCCCAAAAGTGTGGTGAATAGAGCCAATGAAATACTGGAGGAGCTGGAAGGTACGAAGCGTAAAGGAAACTTATCGAAGCCAGTAAACGATTTGGGTCAACAACGCGAAGGCTATCAAATGAGCTTTTTCCAACTGGATGATCCAGTGTTGAAACAGATTCGTGATGAGATTGCGAATACCGATATTAATAATTTAACCCCCATGGAAGCCCTCAATAAATTAAACGAAATAAAAAAGTTTACAGGTATTAGCTGATGTTTTATTCTGGTAATCAATAAAGTGAAAAATGGGCAAAAAAAAAGTTTGTTCAAAAGGGAAAAAAAATTTGTCAGTAATTTAAAATGCTCTATATTTGCATCCGCAATCACGAAATACTACATGCGAGTAACGACAGGCATGAACGGTTGTAGAGTGTTGACAGAGGCGAAAATAGCTCAGTTGGTAGAGCACGACCTTGCCAAGGTCGGGGTCGCGGGTTCGAGTCCCGTTTTTCGCTCTCCGGATGATAAGTCCAGGATGCTCGAGTGGTGGAATTGGTAGACACGCAAGACTTAAAATCTTGTGTCCATTAGGACGTGCGGGTTCAAGTCCCGCCTCGAGTACAAGTTTAAAAAGCGCTTAGAACATTTGTTTTAAGCGCTTTTTTTTTTGGTGTGCCGTGCATGGTAACTAACTAGATGATACAAGGGGTCGTGGATCACGTGCAAAAGTTGGGTCTGTTGAAAAATAAGTATTTATTTAGCTGTTAAATAGAAACGGAAAAAATAAATTGTGAAAGAAGAACTATCATCGGAGCTACTGGCTCTATTCTTACCAGAAGGGATATTAAGTTACCAAGTTGTAGAGTTGCTATGTTGACGCGTTAAAAGGTTTAGAGAGTTGAATTCCAGCCTTGAAATGACTTCAAGTAAAACAAAAGTAGTTACAATTGATCCATAACCATATTCAATAACTCTCAATGAATGAATAATCTCCATTTAGACACACAACAATTAGCAAAACTCCTAATAATTTAAGCCAAAAGCCCATAAAGGTAATACATTCAAATACCCAAATTCAATGTCATCTTTTACGATATATGATTTTCCATTTTTTTCTATTTGTTTTTGCTGTTTATTCTTCCCTCCAACTTCGAATGAGGAGTCTTTGATAACAAAATCAGCATTCTTTGATGATATAACCTCATTTCTTACTCTCATTTGATTCAGAAAAAAGGTTTCTCTTATATTACCTATATTAGATTTTTCGCCAGCTAAACTATAAATTAAATTGGTATTGTCAAGATAGACTTTGTCAACTTTACCTAGACTTCGAATTCCACTGGTTTCATTTCGTAGTTGACTGATAAGGCCTGCCTTCTCCATATACATAAAGTAGTCATCTAGAGAGTTTCTGCTAACACTAATCATTTCGGCAATCTTTGATAAATTGGGTTTGAATGGTACACTTTCAGAGATTATAGACAATAAACGCTTCAATTTCCGGCTAGTTCCAACATTCATATTTGCATATTGAGGAATGTCGGTTTCTAAAGTTTGAACTACTATTTGTCCTAAGCGAAGATTAAGCTCATTTTCAATTCCAAATGGATAATAACCTCGCTGCAGGTAGTCATTGAATAATGGTAGTGGGTGTTTTATATCCGCAAGCTGAATCTCTCTATTTACAATATTTTCGAGAGTGAAAGTTTCAACTTTTTTATTGTGAAAGAAATGGAGGTATTCTCTAAAAGAAAGTCCTTGTAATTTGTATATTAATGCACGTCTACTTAAGTCAGCAGAACCTTTTAGTATGTCGAGTACAGAAGACCCCGTAAATACAACCTTCAAGTCTGGATATGAGTCATAAATATTTTTTAATTCTCGAGACCAATCTTCATATTTGTGAATCTCATCAATAAATAAGTATTCCCCAGCATTCTTATAAAAAATATCAGCTAAATCTACTAATCTATTTTCGCTAAAGTACATATCGTCAGCAGATACGTACAAAGCTTGTTTACTACCTAAATTCTCTTTTATATACTGTAGAATCATTGTTGTTTTTCCAACACCTCTAGGACCAATAATCCCGACCATTCTGCTATTCCAAGAAATTTCTTGATACAGATAGCGCTTAAAATCTGTAGTCGTATTTTGTAATAAAATTTCAAATTTCTGATATAGAGTTCTCATCGCGTTAAACAATTTGTTTATACAAATATAATAAAATGCACAACCAAATGTGCAATATTTGAATATATTGCACTATTAATAGTGCAGTGCTGTTTTTTATGTGATAAAAGTTAAAGAATTATCTTAATACCTTGATGTATATTGTATTTATATAAATTTGTAGTTTTACATTTTACTTATGGACTTGTAAGTGAAAAATATATATAAGTTTGGTGTGAAATAATTTAATGGCTATAGTAATGATGAATCTAAGTAAGGTTTTGTTTTTTCTGTTTTTGGTTTGTGGTTCAAGTTTATTTGCTCAACGATTTAATAAAGAACTTGTTCAATGGAAATTTTCAAGGGAAGATAATGCGTCCAATTCACAAGTTGATTTTGACGATTCTGATTGGGAAACTGTGACAGTTCCTCATGATTGGGCTATATATGGTCCGTTTGATCAGGAAGTGGATAAACAGCTTGTGAGAATTGTACAGAACAATGAAAAAAAGGCCACAGAGAAGACAGGTCGGACAGGTGCTTTGCCTTTTATTGGAGTTGGTTGGTATAGAACAAAGGTTCAGTTGCCTGAATATGCACAAGGAAAGCAAACGTTGCTTACTTTTGATGGTGCCATGAGTCAGGCAGAAGTCTATGTAAATGGTCAAAAGATTGGTGTTAGACCCTATGGTTATAGTTACTTTTATTTTGATATATCTGATTACTTTGATTCAGAAAAGGACGTGGTGATAGCTGTCCGTCTTAAAAATAAAGCTTTTTCTTCACGTTGGTATCCCGGAGCAGGTTTATATCGTAAAGTCAGGCTTATTGTTAAAGATAAGGTGAGTTTTAAGCATTGGGGGCATTTTATTACTACTCCTTATGTATCAGAGGATGTTAGTAAAGTGAATATTCGCTCTCAGGTACAGGGCGATCATGTTAAGGTGATTACTATTATTAAAGATGCGCAAGGAAATGTTGTTGCTAAAGATGAAGCGGCGGATAGGTTTGCAGACGAGATAGAACAAAATATAGCGGTTACAAATCCAAGACTTTGGAGTCCTGAGAATCCGTATTTATATACTGCCGAACTGAAATTATATCAAAATGATGTTTTAAAAGATACTGAGAAGATACGTTTCGGAATCAGGCAGATCAAATATTCAGCCACTAATGGTTTTGAGTTAAATGGCAAGGTGACTAAGTTTAAAGGGGTCTGTTTGCATCACGATTTGGGTCCCCTTGGCACGGCAGTGAATAGAGCAGCGCTAAAAAGGCAGCTTACCATCCTTAAAGATATGGGCTGTAATGCTATTCGTTCGGCTCATAATATGCCATCGTTTGAGCAATTGGAGCTCTGTGATGAGATGGGTTTTTTGTTTTTGGCGGAAAGCTTTGATGAGTGGAAAAAGCCCAAAGTAAACAATGGTTATCATCTGTATTTTGACGATTGGGCTGAAAAAGATGTTATTAATTTGGTGCGTGCAACGCGTAATCACCCATGTATTGTAATGTGGAGTGCTGGTAATGAGGTTCCTGATCAGTACGGAAGTGAAGGTGTTAAAAGAGCAAAATGGCTACAGGATATTTTCCACAGGGAAGATCCGACCAGACCTGTTACTGTTGGTATGGATCAGGTGAAGGCTGTGATGGAAAGCGGTTTTGGTGCTATATTGGATGTTCCAGGATTAAATTATCGAACACATTTATATGATGAGGCCTATGAAAAATTTCCTCAAGGTATTCTTTTGGGCTCTGAGACAGCCTCTACTGTAAGTTCAAGGGGTGTTTATAAGTTCCCTCTGGTACAGGAAGCAGGTAAAATATATGCTGACTTACAGTGTTCTTCTTATGATTTGGAATATTGTAATTGGTCCAATATTCCTGAAGATGATTTTGTTTTGCAGGATGATAGACCTTGGGTGATTGGTGAATTTGTATGGACAGGTTTTGATTATCTAGGCGAGCCTACTCCTTATGATAAGTATTGGCCTTCACGTAGTTCATATTTTGGTATTTGTGATTTGGCTGGTTTGCCCAAGGATAGGTATTATTTGTATCGTAGTAGATGGAATACTAAAGAGGAAACTTTGCATATACTTCCACACTGGAATTGGAAGGGGAGAGAAGGTGAAATTACACCCGTATTTGTGTATACCAATTATCGTAGTGCAGAATTGTTTGTGAATGGGAAAAGTCAGGGCATTCAACGAAAGAATGAGGATACTAAGTTAAATCGTTATCGTCTGATGTGGATGGATGTTAAATATGAGCCAGGAACATTAACAGTGGTGGCTTATGATGATGATGGAATTGCCGTAGCAGAGAAGTCGATCGTAACCGCAGGAGAGCCTTGGGGTATAAAATTGGAGGCAGACAGATCCATAATAGATGCCAATGGAGAAGATATAAGTTATGTGACAGCAACAATTGTTGATAAAGAAGGGAATCCTTGTCCAGCCGCAATCAATAAGCTTTCCTTCAAAGTGAAGGGTAGTGGTAAATTTAGAGCAGCTTGTAATGGAGATGCCACCTCCTTGGAGTTATTTCATCAACCTAGTATGAAAACTTTTAGTGGAAAGTTGGTGGTGTTGGTTCAGTCATCTATGAAAGCTGGAGATATTGAGCTGACAGTGACAGGTGCTGGATTGAAAAAAGAAAAAATTACAATAGCTGCGGGAAATGCACATGACCTATAGGTTTCATTTTTAAATTTCGATCAAGGGTGTCATTTATTTGCTGTAACTGATATCCCCTAAAGATTAATGTTTTTTTTCTCGCTGATCATTTTTAAGATAGAGCTGGCACCCGCAGAATATAGTTTTTCTGATAAGATATCAATGGCCTCATCGATGAGTCAATGAGGCCATTGGTGTTAAATATTTTCTTAGAAAATCTATTGCGAATAAAATTACTGGCAATCAAGTCGCCAGCTAACTTGTTTTACATATCTGAATTTATCTTTCAAATATCATATGAACTCAACAGGATTAATCATTCTTCTGTGTGTGAAACCATTCCCATGGCTCGTTTCAGCTCACTATAGCATTGCTATGCTTCATTTCAACAAGTTTTTTATTGATGTATTGTAAATTCTCATGACAATGTTCTAATACTTCGTCCTGGTAAAAATATGTTTCATTTCCAGAAAATAACTTTCTCTTTTCCCATCTCGAAAATTAGTTCACCGCCCTTCATGATGTCAGCGTGATGAATGAGATGGCTATCTAATGCTTTTCCATTTAAATATACTTTTTGCACATATTTGTTTTCAGTTGAGTTATTTTTAGCGATTACTTCAAATGTTTTATTGTTGCCAACAGCAATACGAATATGATCAAAAACGGGAACCCCTATGGAGTACATATTGTCACCGGGGCAAACAGGGTAAAAACCCATGGCATTTAAAATATACCAGGCCGACATTTGTCCGCAATCCTCGTTTCCACATAGTCCATCGGGTGTGTTGGTATAAAATTTTGAACGAATATCGCTAACGACTTCTTGTGTGCGCCAAGGCATGTCGGCGTAGTTAAATAAGTAGGCAATGTGGTGGCTAGGTTCGTTACCATGTGCATATTGTCCGATTAGTCCGGTAATATCGGCTGATTTTTCTTCTCCTAATACTTCGGAGGTAATGGTGAATAAGGAATCCAGTTTTATGCCGAATTGCTTCTTGCCACCCAAAAGATTCATTAAGCCATTTATATCATGTGGTACATACCAGGTCCATTGCCATGCATTACCTTCAGCATAGGGAGTTTTCCAGTGTGCAGAAAAGCGAGGGTTAAATGGTTTTTTCCATGAGCCATCTCTGTTTTTTCCTCGCATAAAGCCAGTTTCCTTATCAAAATAGGCTTTATAATGCTGTGATCGTTTATAATAGTGATTTGCAATATCCGTTTTTCCCATTTCTTTTGCCATTGTTGCAATACACCAATAATCATAGGCAAATTCTAATCCTTTGGATGTTGATGAAATTTCCAGGTCATTAGGTATGTATCCATATTGCTTATCATACAGTTTTGCTTTGGGCATGAGTGCCGGGATAAATGCGGGTGTTGGGTATTGAATTGGTCTAATGGAATCGTATTCAACAGCTTCAATCATGGCTTGTAATGCTAAATCAGCATCGAAATCACGGTTGCCTTTCATATAAGCATCAGCAATAACTGGAACAGCATGAGAGCCGATCATAGTTCCTGTGTAGTTGGCTGCTAATTCCCACATGGGTAATATTCCACCCTCTTTACTCTTACGTAAAAGATCTCTTATTAAATCTTGGTTATATTCGGGTTTAATAATGGTGAAAAGGGGATGTTGCGCTCTGTAAGTATCCCATAAAGAATAGATTGTATAGCTCTTTTGTTGTGATGAGTGTATTTGGTGATCCATCCCGCGGTATCTACCGTCAGCATCGGTATAAATAATGGGAGAGAGGTTCGTGTGATAAAGAGCGGTGTAGAATACGGTTTGTTCGTCGGCAGTACCTCCACTTATTTGGATTTTAGAAAGCTCTTTTTGCCAACTGGCTTGTGCGTTTTTAACTACCTTGTTGAAGTTGAAATCAGGTATTTCTGCCATTAAATTTTGTGCAGCTCCCTGATGATCCACAGGACTAATTCCAACACTAACAAAGACTTCTTCTTTATCGCTTGTGTTAAAGCTGATGATTGCTTTTACCTTGGTGCCGGATATACTCTTTTTATTTTTGATCAAGACATCGTTGTTGTACAATTGGACGGTAAAAGGTTTGGAAAACTTTGCGTTAAAATAGACATAGTGGTTGATGGCCCATCCTTTTGTTTTGCGATAACCGGCTATTTCTGTGTTGCTTATTATCTGTATGTCGGCCTCTGTAACTGGTTGTTGATGAATGCTGTGTGCTAAGTCGAGAATGAAACCGGCATGATCTGATTTAGGAAACGTGTATTTATGAATACCTGCTCTTTGGGTGCTGGATAGTTCCACTTTTACCTGTGGATCATCTAAAAATACGCTGTAGTAGCCCGGGTGTGCTTCTTCGTTTTCTTTTTTGAAGGATGATTTATAGCCAATACCTTTGGGTTCACCTTCGCCGGATTGGAGAGATGCTTTGCCCGTATAAGGCATTAGTAAGATGTCGCCCATATCACCTATGCCTGTGCCACTCAGATGGGTATGACTAAAGCCAAGAATGACTGAATCAGAATAATGGTATCCTGAACAAGCATCCCAACCCTTGGTGCGTGTATCCGGACTCAGTTGGACCATTCCAAAAGGGACAGTGGCTCCGGGATACATATGTCCGTGGAAATCGGTTCCTATAAATGGGTTTACCAATGCGTTGATATCTTCAACATTTGTGGTGTTCACCTGTTCATCTCCGCAAGAGTAAGAAATGAATAGTACCAGTAGAATTAGAGGCAAAAAAACTGTTTTCATTGTATCTGATTTATTAATGTGCTGGAAGTCTGTATGCAGCAGGTGTAAATTAAGCTAATTATTAAGTTTATATTTAATGTATATAGATCTTTTTTTATAAAAAGACAAAGTTTCAAAATCCAAGGCTTATATAAAAGTTGTAGAGGTGTAATATCGTTAAATGACAATAAATAGTGGCCGTAGAATATTATTTAGAGGTATGGGGGGATATATTAATTTGTTAAAAGCCGACAAGTAAATATTGAGGAATGTTAACGATTAGCAACTGATTTTTACAAATAACGGAATAGAGTACAAAAAGTATGTTAGCACACAATATATAATTTTGATCAACATTAAATAGGATTGTAATTTTGAAACCGAAAATTAAGTTATAATAAAGAGTATGCAATCATTGAAAAATATATTATTCAAAGAAGCATTGTTTTTGATGTTTTTTTCGATGGTATCAGTTGCTATAAAGGCCCAGTTGGCTGATACTTTACAACCATATTCGGCCTATTGGTTTATAGATGAGTTGTTGGAGTGGGATGTAAGTAAAGATGCTGACGCAATTTATAATAGAAGCTTTACCTCGTTAGCAACTAAATATTATAATCCTGATTTTAAGGTTAATAGTCATGCAAGAGCAAACGAGGCAAAGGTAGAGGTATTACCCATATTTGCACCAACATCATCTAATCCTTCCCAAGGTTCTCTAGTAAAAGATTATTATGCATTTACATATTGGCAATATTGCGATTTGATGGTGTATTGGGGAGGATCATCTTATGAAGGAATGATTGTTGCACCCCCGGCACCTGTTATAGATGCAGCGCATCGAAACGGAGTTCCTGTTTATGGAACCGTTTTTTTTCCTCCTATGGCTTATGGAGGTAAGAGAGAATGGGTATCTCAGTTTGTTCAACATAAAGATGGTATTTTTCCTGTGGCTGATAAACTAATTGAGGTGGCTAAATATTTTGGTTTTGATGGTTGGTTTATCAATCAGGAAACCGGAAAAAAAGGAGAGGTAGAGCAGGATTTTGCGTTGGCTAAAGCCATGCAGGAATTTATGATATATTATAAAAAGCATTCAGATTTGTCTATTCAGTGGTACGATGCCATGTTAAATGATGGAACAGTTAATTGGCAACATGAAATTAATGATCGTAATCAAATGTTTTTTCAAAGTGGAGATACCTTGGTTTCAGATCAGATGTTTTTAGATTTTAGATATAATTCAGAAAATCTGCGAAGAACAAAAAAGAAAGTTGAAAAATTGGGTCGTAATATATATGACGTTTATGGAGGTATCGATGTGCAGAATAATGGATATGAAACAGAAATAGGTTATACCTATCCCCAAGGAGCTAATTTTAATGTTCTATTTCCTGAGGGAGAATCTCATGCGGCTTCATTGGCCTTTTATGTTCCCTCATGGACCTTTTCCAGTGCTAAAAATATTTATGATTTTTATCAACGAGAAAGTCGCTTTTGGGTGGGAGAAAAAGGTAATCCTGCAAAGACCGAAACCAGCCATAATTGGAAGGGAGTGGCTTATTATGTTCCGGCAAAAACAGCCGTTACAAAAAAACCTTTTGTAACGAATTTTTGTACAGGTCATGGAGAGAAATATTTTCGTAATGGGGAGGATGTTACTTCTGTACACTGGAGAAACGGATGGAATAATCTATCTCTTCAAGATATACAGCCAACATGGAGGTGGGTGGTTGAAAGCGAAAAATTAAGTATTGGCTATGATTTTACAGATGCTTATAATGGAGGTAATTGCTTGGAAATAAAAGGTTATTCCAATGAGAATGATATTATTCCTTTGTTTGGTACTAGGTTGGATGTAACGAATAGTACAGTTCTACGTATCGGTTGTAAGAAATTAAGTCATTCAGACGTGAACTTATTGTTGACGTTTGAAAATGGTAAAGAAAAGATTATTCCAATTTATGAATCTAATGGAGAAGAGTGGTGTTTAGACTCTTTTAATATAGGAAATTATGAAGATCAGAAATTATGTCGAATAGCGCTAATGTTGGGGAAAGGACAAAATCATCATGTGCGAATAGGACAATTAAGTGTTATAGATAGAGTGTCTTCTTTACCTTCTGTATCAGGTTTTTCCATAGAGGAAAAGGCAGAAATTAAACATGGAGTATTAAATATGAGAGTAAAATGGGAGAGGCTAAATCAGGATGTTTTTTATTATCGCATTTATAAAATCAACGCAAATGGTCAAAAGTCTTTTCTTGGGGGAACAACCAGTAATGCATGCTTTTTACCCATGGTGCCAAAGCGTAAAGATGAGAAACTTACACTAGCTATTGAGGCCGTCGGAATGGATTATGTATTATCCCCCTTTTCATTATTGGAAGTAGAGTGAAGTATTTTGATGATCTAGAATGTGTTACTAATGTGCACTGTGCGTTATTAATTGTGGTTCAATAATTTAAAATAAGGTTGATTTTAATGAAATGGAACGAGTCATGGGAATTGTTTGGCACATAAGGAGATGATTCATTTAGACGAGTTTCATATGACTTATGAAAGAAAAAGATAACCGATGAAAGCTTGTGTCAAACGAAGTAGTATTTTTTACATCAAAACAAAGGCGCTAAAAGGTAATAAAAAGCCGTTTTAGAGTAATTAATAAATTTGCTGAACTGGGAGGCAAGTTATAGATTTGTAATTGACAATAATTTACAAAAGGAAACATAAATTAACACTATTTTTAACATAAATCAACTACATGGAATACACAGTAGGATACAAAAAGACAGTTTGTGCTTAATTTGCCTTACATCTGTCAGAATAATCAGAAACATATTACGAATGGAATTTTAGAAAGAAGAAAAACTATTAAAAATTAGAATCATGATGAAAAGTTTTTTAAGTCTTTTTTTACTTGTCTTTTTGGTTTCGGCAACTCTGGTTGCTCAGCATAAAGTTACAGGTAAAGTGATAGATGAAATGGGGGACCCCGTTCCCGGGGTAAATGTAATTGAAAAAGGAAACAATGTTAATGGTACAATCACTAATATTGATGGGGTGTATACGCTTGAAGCAGAAAGTGGAGAGGCATCTTTAACTTTTTCTTTTATAGGGTTTAAGCAACAAGAGGTAGCCATTGCAGGCCAATCCGTTGTTAATGTAACTTTGATCTCAGATATTACAGGTCTAGATGAAGTGGTGGTGACTGCTTTAGGAATAAAAAGGGAGAAAAAAGCACTGGGGTATGCTGTGCAAGATGTAAAAGCAGAGCAGTTAACACAATCTGGTGATGCTAACCTGGTAAGTTCGTTACAAGGTAAGGTGGCTGGTGTGCAAATTAATCAAGCCGGTACTGGGGTAGGTGGAACGTCCCGTATTGAAATACGTGGAGCAAGTTCATTAAGTGATAATAATAGTCCGCTTTGGATTGTGGATGGAGTTCCTTTTGATGATGGTAATAGCCGAAATGGTAGTGAGTGGGGAGGTACTTCACGAGCAGGAGGAGCATTTGACTTGAATCCTGAGGATATTGAATCTGTTTCGGTTCTTAAGGGGCCTAGTGCTGCTGCGTTATATGGAGAACGAGGTGGTAATGGAGTTATTTTGGTCACTACAAAAAAAGGAACGAAAGGTTCAGGCTTAGGAATTAATTATGCGGGGTCTGTTACTATTTCGGAAGCTGCTTATATGCTTGATCTTCAGGAAAAATATGGTCAAGGTACAGATGGAGAATATAGCAACGAAGCTGTAAGTTCTTGGGGACCAGAAATGGAAGGACAAATGTTTGAATCTTGGACAGGAGAAACGATTCCATTTGAAGTACAAAAAGACCGATTAAAAGATTTTACCAGAACAGGAGTTAGTCAAAATCATAATATATCGATGCATAATGGAAATGATGATGGTAGTTACCGTGTATCGGTGGGTAAAAATATGTTAGAAGGTATTTATGAAGGGCATGAGGTTGATAAAACGAGTTTTGACTTAAGAGCTGATTATAATATCAATAGTTGGTTAAATGTGGATACGAAGTTTTCTTACTTTTTAACAGAAGGAAAAGAAAGACCTGAGATAGGGAATTATAGTTATGTATCTTATTTCAATACGATGCCTATGAATATTCGAAACCAGGATTTAGAGCCGGGTTATGATATTATTGAGGCAAAACATGTTGAAAAATTATATACGACAGCAGGTCCAAATTATCGAAATCCATATTTTTTGCAAGCACAAACCACTAATGAGGATACAAAAAATAGATTTTTTGGTTATGCAGCAGCAAATATCACCATTACATCAGATTTAAAAGCTAAATTCAAGTATGGTATGGATTTTTTCAACTTTAGAGCTACTGAAGGATATTTGTACTCTGATAACGTAGATAGTAGCAGACGTCCAAGTTATCGTTCGGAACAATCTAGTTTTAAAGAAGAGAATTATGAATTCTTATTGAGCTATAACAAGCAATTAAATGAGGATTTTCAATTGGGTTTAAATGTAGGAGCCAATACGATGAATCGTTATGAACGAGGATTAAGTACTTCTTCGGGAAAACTTTCGTCTGAAGATGATTATTTCCTGGAAGCGGGTGCTAATATTGAGGCCTGGGAAGATATTACAGAACAGGAAACCCGTTCTATTTATGGTTTTGGTCAGTTGGCATATAGAGGTATGTTGTATCTGGATCTTACAGCGCGTAATGATTGGTCATCTACTTTAACAGCTCAGGATGCAGATTTTGATAATTCATATTTTTACCCATCCGTTAGTTTGTCAGGTATTGTATCCGAAATGATTGCCTTACCAAGCTGGGTTTCCTTTGCTAAATTAAGAGGATCATGGGCAAAAGTGGGTAAAGCTACTGATCCATACCAAACAAGTGAGAACTATACTTTGGAAACTTGGAATTATGGATATACTATTGGAAATGTGCCCATCACACAGGTGTTTAAGGATTTGAAACCAGAACTTTCTACTTCTTGGGAGCTTGGTGCTGATGTCCGTTTGTTTAACGGACGTATAGGTTTGGATATGACCTACTATAATGAAGAAACAAAAAATCAAATTCTTGAAGTTGAAGGGGTTCAGAGTTCAGGATACCCCTATCGTTTGATCAATGCCGGATTAATTCAAAATAAGGGTCTTGAAGTAATGTTGAGTACAGTGCCTATTAAAACCAATGATTTTAAATTAGGACTGGATTTCAACTTTGCGAAGAATAAAGGCACTTTGGAAGAATTAGAGGATAAGAATGATCCGACTGCGTTGAAAGAATTTACTTTCGGTAGGAGTATTTGGGCTGTTGAAGGAGGTAAATTAGGTGATATTCGAGGAACTATTTATGTTAGAGATGATCAAGGACGTCTTGTTGTTGGTGAGGATGATGGATTACCCATTCGTACTGAGTCATCTGATAATGTGATTGGAAATATGCAGGCAGATTGGACGGGTTCTATTAATTTAAGAGCTGATTACAAAGGGATTTTTCTTGGCGCACTAGTATCGGTGCAGCAAGGAGGAGATGTTGTTTCATTGGCTGAACAAGGAGCCACCAGTGCAGGTACAGCAAAGCGTACTTTAAAAGATGATAGAATGTCATTTTTTGTGGACGGAGTTACTGCGGATGGAAGTGCAAATCATACCATCACTACAGCTGAGGATTATTTCAGCCATATAGCTACTGTGGATGAGGAGTTTGTTTATGATGCATCACATATGAAATTAAAGGAAGTGGTTTTGGGATACAATATTCCTCAGTCATTTTTTAATAAAATACCTAATAATCCAGTTAAGTCAGCACGTATCTCTTTTGTAGGTAGGAATTTATTGTATTTTTATAAGGACACACCGGGTACTGTACCCGATGCAGGAGCCTTTAGTACCGAATATACGGCGCAAGCATATGATGTTTCGTCGGTACCTGCAACCAGAACCTATGGTTTTTCTTTAAATATTGGATTTTAATAAAAAATTGAATAGCATGAAAAAAATATATTTAGCAATAATATCATTGGTGATGGTAGGCATCATCAGTAGCTGTTCCGATGATTTTGGCGACATGAATGTTCCATCTAATGCAACAGATGTCGTGGAGCCTAAGTTTTTCTTAAACGCAATGGAACAAGGTGTTTATAACAATTATCAAAGAAATGTAAATCTTTATCCAGATGTATATAGTCAATATTGGGCCAATACGGTATCTGGTTTTGAAGCCTCACGCTATGAGTATGTGGATGATTGGATCGGTAACCAATGGAGTGAGCATTATGCAGCTATGTTGCGCCGTGCAGATGCTATGGAGCAAATGTTTGGCGAAAATCCAAATTATGTAGATGCCATTGCCATTAAAGATATTTGGATGTGTTATTGGTGGTCGAGAATGTCGGATACTTACGGTGATATACCGTATTTTGGAACGCCTTCCGGAGAGGCCGTTGCTTATACCTCACAAGAGGAAATTTATACCGACTTATTTAAAGTACTAGATAATGCGGTAACCAGTATCACCGGGGGCGCAGATCAGTATGTGTATTCCGATGGATATGATCTGATTTTTGATGGAGATGTGGATAAGTGGAAAAGGTTTGGTAACTCGCTACGTTTACGTCTGGCCATGCGTATTTCTAATGTTAATCCAGAACAGGCAGAGGCAGAAGTTAAAGCAGCCATCGACGGTCCAGGAGGGTTAATGACAAGTAATGATGATGTGGCCAAAGTTTCAATGTGGAGTGAAGGATGGTACGATTACATAAACCAGATGGGATGGAATTGGAATAATATTCGTATGTCAGAGACATTCTCGAACTATTGTTATAGTGAATCTTCTGTAGATGAAGATCCTCGTGCGTCTATTTGGTTTGCCTATCAAAGAGATGTGGAGGGTACGGCTACCGCAATGACGAAAGAAGAGGTGGGTAAAACACGTTATTTTGGTTTGAAAAATGGGCTAAATACGATTGATGATTCGTTTAAGGAAGATTATGCTACCCTTAATCTTGACGGTGGATATGTTGATTTTACGCAAAGTGGAGAAGATGCGATGTCATGTCCCGTGATGTTTTATTCGGAGGTGCAATTTCTGTTAGCTGAAGCAGCCTTAAGAGGATGGGTGTCGGAAAATCCAAATACTTACTATAAGGCAGGCATTCAGGCTTCAATGGATTATGTAGGTGTTGAAAGTGATGATGCTACAGCTTATATAGAAGGTGTGGCTGATTTAGCCGGATCTAATGAAGCACAGTTAAAGAAAATTATTACCCAAAAGTGGTTGGCTAACTTCCCCAATGGTGTGGAAGGTTGGGCCGACTTCCGTAGAACTGATTATCCTGATTTGACTTTGCCTGCAGGTGGTGTAAGCAGTAGCTCTAGTGTGGCTGAAGGGACTTATGTGAAACGAATCAGGTATCCGGATAACGAGCATCGTTTGAACGAAACTAATATGCCAGTCTCTCTCAATTCCTTAGATGCAGATCGTATGGATATTAGAGTTTGGTGGGATGTATCTGATACAAAAACAAAGTCGGATGGGTTAATGAATTCTAACTTTTAACATTAAAAAGTATATACTATGAAATCGTATAAATTAAAGTGGCTATTGGGATTAATTTCTGTTTTTATAGCTATCTCGTTGGGCTCTTGTGAGGATGATGAGACGAAAGGGTCTTGGGAAACACAGTCTTTAGAGGCCTTGATCACGGAAGCGGAAAATTTAATGGAAAATGCAGAAGAAGGTATTAATGCAGGTGATTATAAGCTCGGTTCGAAGGATCAATTGCAAGAAGTGGTAGATTGGGTTTATTGGAGGATAGATAATTCTGATTCACAGGATGACATCGCTGATGCGGCCATTAAGTTGCAGAAATATATCGATATTTTTAAAGCCAGTACAGTAGCTGTTGCTATGCCATGGATCAAACAGGAAAATGATACTTATATTCAGATCTCTGATAATATTAAATCTGTGTTAGATGGAGCCTGGACAATAGAGTTGAAATGCTATATCGTTGATTTAAATTCAAAAGGTTATTCAAACAACTTGTTTTCGGCAGAACAATCAGATCCAGACAGTGGATTTGGAGTTAGGTACTTTAGTGATGGTAGTATCCAGGTTGTAACAGGTAATAGTAACTGGGTTGATTCCGGTGATCAAGCTGGTGCAGGAACTATGAAGTCTGGAGAATGGATGGATGTTACCATGACCAGTGATGGAACTCATCATGAATTATTTATCAATGGAGCTAAAGTAGCCGCTATTGATAATACGCATTTATTAGCTGCAGATGCTTCTTTTGTTATTGGTAACAGTCCTACTTGGACAGATCGCGTTTGTAATGCTGTGGTTAAGGATTTTAAAGTGTGGGATTCGGTGTTGGACGCCGCTACCATCGATGCAAACAGGACTCAATCATTTGAAGGAACCGAGTCGGGTCTTATTTGTTACTTTCCTTTTGGATCTGATTTGGGGACTGAATTTAGTGATGTAACAGGTAATTATACCGCAACAACTGTAGGTGAGATTGAGTGGGTAGCTGAGCCTCCTGTTGTAGTGTTAGATTATGACAATTTGAATGCTGCAATTGTAAAAATGGAAACACTTAAGGCTAATGTGACTGAGGGTGAAAATGACGGAGATTATCCAGTTGGGACATTGGATTATATTGATAACATCATTGCAGAGGGCAATGATATGCTTGCTAATGAAACTCGTCAGTCTGCTTTAGATGATTTTGCCACAACTATTGACGAACAAATAGCTATTATCAATTCTATGTTGGTAGGTGATGCCGATGGTATTTATGTTGATCGTGAAGATTCTGATGCTGTGGGATTTAGAATTACACCTAATTATACTCCACAAGGAAGTTATACCGTAGAGTTTGATGTAAAATTAAAAACGCTTTTTTTCGAAAGTGGTAGTGATGGAGAAATTTTCGGTAATGGAACTTACGGATTAAGAGTTTATGGGTATAACGAATATACCGAAGAGGCTATTCTAAATGCCGGTCGTATATGGAATTTCACAGAAACGAGTGGTGGTTGGTCAGGGCCTGAATCTCCTGCTTTGGCGCTTAAACCTGGTAATTGGCAACATGTTGCCATTGTTCATGATCAAGACGCATTAACCACGTCTATTTATGTAGATGGTGTAATGGTTGTTTCCCAATCTGATATCAGTTATCCTAACGAGTCTGGCTGGGGTGAAACCTGGTTAGGGAACTCCTGGGGAGGTAAGATGAATGGTTCTATTAAGGAATTCCGTATTTGGGATGAGGCTTTGGATGCGAATGATTTAAATGCTCAAATAGCTGGATCAGAGGCTAATTTAAGAATGTATTTCCCATTGACAAAAGTGAAAGGAGTTCAGTTTACTGATGAAACTGGAAACTTTACAGGAGATATGAGGGGTATTGAATGGAATAAATAAAATTGATTGATGATGTTGATCTGATGTGGTCAACGGTGTTTCGTGCCGCAAGTCTCTCTGCATTGAGAGATTTGCGGTTTTTTTATGATCAGAATACTTTGTGGTTAATGGCTCGGTATTCGTTGGGAGTCATGCCATTGTATTTTTTGAATACTTTATAGAAATGTCCGATGGCATTAAATCCACAATTATAGCAAATGGTTTTGATGGGTACATTAGTCATGGTCAATCGTTGTGCAGCATAGTTCATTTTTATTTTTGTCACTGTTTCAGTGAGCGTTTGATTGAGGTATTGTTTTATAATTTTGTTTACATGATCGGTAGTTCGATTGGTAAGTGCTACAAATCCAGGTACACCCTCTCTGAATAATTGCGGTGAATTATATTGTTCTAGAGCAAGGGCTAACCAATGGGGCATATCGTTAGCCATGTCTTCGAACGATTCACTTAACATTCTAAAAATCTGCAGTATGATGATGTCTAAATTGATATATGAACGTTTTTTGGAAAGAATATAATCAGAGAGAGAAGATATTTCATTGAGTTGATCGGCGTTCAATTGAACCATATACGGCATTTTCTCCTTTGTCCAAAAAAATGTCTCCGAGTCGGGGAAATATCGGTCTTTAAATAGTTTTAAGCTTTCTAAATAAAAAGCAATATTGGTAACAACCAGACCTGTGTTGTTTCCCGTGGAGACAAAGGTATGCGTATCTTGAGGTCGTATTAGGCATAGTGTTCCTTTTTCTATATTATGTTTTTCCCCATTTATATAGTGTATTCCTGATCCTTCTTTTATCCAAAAAACTTCGGCATAATCATGATCATGATATTCCAAATTTTCATCTGCCGTTATGGTTCTACGTACAATATGAAAAACATCTTTGGGTTCAATTAAAAAGGAAGGCAGGCTAATTCTTATTTTATTTTTAATATCCATTACAAAATAGTTTTATTTTCTGTATGTGAGATCTCCTTACTTCTGCCATCGGCTTATCTCAACAAAAATGTAACATGTTGTAAATAAGACTAGCAGAAGTCATCGTATCTCGAAAATATTTATCCATTTGTTTGTGAATAAGATTTTCTATTCAAAAGTAACATCATTTGCTGGTATCTGCCTTATTCTTGTGCAACTTTTTGCGCAGGAAGTGATTTACTTGGTTAATCATCAGTTGGTCGCATACTTAAAATGGTCGATTATGACGATATTAATAGTACTTTATGTTTAAAAGTTAGCTAGTGTATTTGGGGTTAGAATGCTGACGGATGACTTATACTGTAATTCGTTGAAATTAAAATTTTTCGATGTTTTGGAGTTGTGATGATAGAGAGGATGTATTTACAACGGAATAGCACAATAAATTTCAGTTGAGACACAATATATCTAATTGTGCTGTGTGTGGTTTAATTTTAACTTTGAATGTTGTTAATAATACAAATCATTGAATAATTTTTTTTAATAATGAAGAATCTAATATTCTTTTTGTGGCTGGTATTTGTATTTAGTGCTTGCTGCCACAATCAAACAATATCGAAAGAAAATACGCCCATTGACTATACCAGTTATGTGAATCCATTAATGGGAACTGATTCTGATTTTTCGCTCTCCAATGGGAATACCTATCCAGCGATTGCACGTCCGTGGGGAATGAATTTTTGGACACCAATGACGGCTAAATTTGGTGATGGTTGGACTTATAAATATAGAGACTATCAGTTAACCGGTTTTAAACAAACCCATCAGCCGAGTCCTTGGATCAATGATTATGCTGCATTTTCATTGATGGCTGTTACCGGTGATTTGGAATTTGAGGCAGAAAAAAGAGCTTCGTGGTATTCGCATAAAGCAGAAATTGTAAAACCTCACTATTATAGTGTTTATTTAGCTGACTATGATACAAGAGTAGAAATTACACCAACAGAGAGAGCTGCAGCTTTTAAATTTACATTTCCACAAAATGAGCATTCATACATTTTATTAGATGCTTTTAAAGGGGGGGCTATGGTCAAAGTGTTGCCCGAGGAAAGAAAAATTATTGGCTACTGTAGAAACAATAGTGGAGGTGTCCCAGATAATTTTCATAATTATTTTGTGGCTGAGTTTGATAAAGATTTTGAGATTATTCATACTTGGGATGGTGATCAATTGAAAAAGGGTTCAGCTTTTGCTCAAGCAGATGAAGTTGGGGCGGTCATTGGTTTTAAAACCAAAGCAGGTGAAGAAGTTCATGTAAAAGTAGCTTCTTCATTTATAAGTGCCGAACAAGCTCAATTAAATCTTGATCGAGAATTGGGAAATAAGTCTTTTGCTCAGGTAAAAGAGGAAGGTAAAACAGAATGGAACAAAGAATTAGGACGTATAAAGGTTGAAGGAAAGAATGTGGATCATATTCGTACTTTCTATTCTACGCTTTATCGTGTTTTGTTATTCCCTCGTAAGTTTTATGAGTTTAATAAAGATGATCAGATTGTTCATTATAGTCCTTATAATGGGGAAGTTCTTCCTGGTTATATGTTTACCGACAATGGCTTTTGGGATACTTTTAGAGCTGTTTTTCCATTTTTTACATTGATGTATCCAGAATTGAATAGTCATATCATGGAAGGTTTAGCAAATACCTACGATGAAAGTGGTTGGTTGCCGGAGTGGGCTAGTCCAGGGCATAGAGGCTGTATGATAGGTTCCAATTCTGCATCCTTGATAGCCGATTCTTACCTCAAGGGAATCAAAGGCTATGATATTGAAAAACTTTATGAAGCGATTATTAAAAATACGGACCATGTCAATAATCAAATAAATTCAGTGGGACGTTATGGTCATGATTATTATAACTCATTGGGGTATATACCATATGATGTAGGTGTAAATGAGAATGTAGCACGCACACTAGAATACGCCTATGCTGATTACTGTATTTGGAAGTTGGCTGAAAAGTTGGGCCGGCCTCAGCCTGAAATAGATTTGTTTAAGAAAAGAGCACAGAACTATAGAAAAGTTTTTGATAGGGAATCAGGTTGGATGCGAGGTCGTAACAAAGATGGTTCTTTTCAGGCTCCTTTTAATCCTTTTAAATGGGGTGATGCTTTTACTGAGGGAAATAGTGTGCACTATACCTGGAGTGTTTTTCAGGATGTTGAGGGACTGATTGGATTGATGGGAGGAGATGAGGCTTTTGTAAGTAAGCTGGATACTGTTTTTAATCTGCCTCCTGTTTTTGATAATTCCTATTATGGTTTTACCATACATGAGATTCGTGAAATGCAGATTGTAGGAATGGGAAATTATGCCCATGGTAATCAACCTATTCAGCATATGTTGTATCTATATAATTACGCAGGACAACCGTGGAAGACGCAAGAAAAAGTTCGTGAGGTAATGAATAAGCTTTATACACCCCATGCAGATGGGTATTGTGGAGATGAGGATAATGGACAAACATCAGCTTGGTATGTTTTTAGTTCTTTGGGTTTTTATCCTGTATGTCCGGGAACTGATCAGTACGTGCTTGGAGCTCCATTGTTTGATAAGGCTACCATAACCCTCGAGGATGGCAAAGAACTAATTATTGAAGCGGTAAATAATAGTGATGAAAATAAATATGTTGAGCATGTTGATTTTAATGGCAATTCGTTAGATCGTAATTATTATACGCATGAAGAATTACAGAGTGGTGGGAAAATTACCATTGAAATGTCGCCTACTCCAAATAAAAAGAGAGGGGTCACCAAAGATGCAGCGCCATATTCTATGAGTAAATAGTTCTGAGTCGTTTGATATATGTGAATGTTTGTGTTATACGAATACTGAAAATAGGAAGTTTAGAAGTTCGAAGTGTTGGAATTTATGTGGAATGAGTTTGAATTACATTCAAAAATGAATATTAAAAGTCTCCTAACAATCATCTTTTTTGCAGTGATATTTTGTGCCTGTGAGAGAGAATCTGCTAATCTTATTGGATATGTGGATCCGATGATTGGTACAGATGGTATTGGACATACATTTCCGGGAGCTACCGTTCCTTTCGGAATGGTACAACTGAGTCCGTCAAATGATTTTAAATCGTGGAACTGGTGTTCTGGTTACCATTATTCTGATACTATTTTAAAAGGTTTTGCACATACACATATCAGTGGAGCTGGATTGGCCGGCTTAGGAGATATTTTATTGATGCCAACTGTGGGGGTAGTTCAGTTAAATCCAGGAACAGAGGATGATCCGGCATCAGGTTATCGTTCCAGATTTTCGCATAAAAGTGAAAAAAGTACGCCTGGTTATTATTCTGTTTTGTTGGACGATTACAATGTGAAAGTTGAATTGACAGCTTCTGAAAGAGTTGGATTTCATAGATACACAATGTCTAAACCAGGAGTGTTGAATGTTATCATAGATCCTACCCATAATATCATGGAAAGGATTGTAGAGACAGGTGTTGAAATTGTCTCAAATACTACACTAAGGGGATTTAAAAGATGTGAAGGGGAGGGAGGAGCAAGGACTGTTTATTTTTATGCGAAGTTTTCTAAACCTTTTGTATCTTATGGTGTAGCCAAGGGAGATAGTATAATGGAAGGTGAAAAGAGGCTGAAGGGAACAAATACGAAAGCATATATCCAAGCGAAATTAAAGCATGATGAAGTGCTTGAAATCCAGGTGGCTTTATCTTTTGTTGGATATCAAGGGGCAAAGGCAAATTTGAATGCCGAGGTTCAAGGCAAGTCCTTTGATGATGTAAAACGATTGGCTCAAAGTAAGTGGGAAGAGAAATTAAATAAGATGATCGTTACAGGTTCGTCACAAGCCGATAAAAGAACCTTTTATACAGCGATGTATCATTCATTTATATCACCTAACTTAATTTCAGATGTGGATGGGAGATATTGGTTAGAAGGTAAGGTCTATCAATCGGATTTTCCACAGTATTCAAATTTTTCTACCTGGGATACTTTCCGTGCTTTAAATCCATTGTTTACTATTGTTGAACAAGAAAAAACAGCTGAGTTTGTTAACTCTTTGGCAAGTAGATATACAGAAACAAAAGTAGGATTGCCGGTTTGGGAGTGTATGGGGCATGATAATGTTTGTATGATCGGATATAGTGCTGTTTCTCCAATGGTAGATGCAGCTTTAAAAAATATAAAGGGAATTCAACCTGAAGAAGTATATGAAGCAGTGAAGGCCGCTGCGATGTCGTTGGAGAAGCATTCTCCTAACTACGACAAAAATGGGATGGATTATTACTTAAAAATGGGCTATGTTCCTGGTGAGTTGAATTGTGCTGTGTCTAAAACAACCGAACAAAATTATTATGACTGGTGTATCTCAGCTTTGGCTGATCGCTTAGGTAAGAAAGATGATGCGGCGCTTTTTGCTGAACGAAGTGTTGGTTATAAAAATTTGTATAGATCCGATAAAAAACGTTTGTATTCTAAATATACAACCGGAGAATGGCGGGAAATGAAATTGAATGTGTGGGATGACTTAATTGCCAATTATGTTTCTGGAAATATCTGGGGGTATTCGGCATTCGTGCCCCATGATGTAAATGGTCTAATGGAGTTGATAGGAGGTAAGGATGAATTTGCTAAGTGGTTGGATGATATTTTTTTAGATACGACTTCGATAGATGGACATACCCATGTGGATATCTCAGGTTTTATTGGAAAATATGGGCATGGAGATGAACCTTCGCAACATATGCCTTATTTGTATAATTATGCTGGTCAACCTTGGAAAACGCAAGAAAGAGTTCGACAAGTAATATCTGAATTCTATCATGATAAACCTGATGGCCTTGTTAATAACGATGACTTGGGACAGATGTCAGCTTGGTATTTGTTTAGTGCGATGGGGTTTTACCCTGTCTGTCCCGGTGATATGAAATATATGATAGGTTCTCCATTATTTAAAAAAGTAGTTATTAACTTAGAGAATGGAAAGCAATGGATTATTAAAGCCAATAATGATCCAAAGAAAAATATTTATATTCAGTCTGTTACATTGAATGGGGAGCCATATACTAAATCATACTTGACCCATGAGCAGATAATGAATGGTGGTAATCTGGTGTTTGAAATGGGGGCTGCTCCTAACAAAAAATGGGGTGTTTTACCCGAAGATAGACCAATATCTAAAGTACATACCGAAAAGGCCAATCGCTTACCTCAAATTACTCATAAACCATTTGATAAAGATAGGAGTGAGGTATTCGAAGAGGCCTATCAGGTAAAACTGGTATGTAATACAGAGAAGGCTGACATTTATTATACCCTGAATGGTGACATACCCCATAAAAATAGTAAACGTTACAAAAAGCCGTTCGTCATTCATAAAACAACAAATTTAAAAGCCATTGCATATGCTGATGGTATGCAGCCTAGTTTTGTTTATGATCGCACTTATTATGCAGGAAGAAGATTTGGAGACTTGAAAGATGGATTTCCTCGAATTACGATGATTACCAGGCCTAAAAAGTTCGGCGATTCAGATGGTAATATGTTGATGGATTTAAAAGTGGGGTCGGGAAGTTTTAATGATGGTAGATGGACTGGATTTGACGGTGAAGATATGGTAGCGACCATTGATTTTGGGCAAGCAATATCCATCGACAATGTAAGTATTGGATATTTATCCAATACAGCAGTTTGGATTTTTCCTCCATCAGCCATGGTCATTAGAGCTTCCTTGGATGATGATAAATATGAAATAATAGGTTCGAAGAAATGGAGGTTTTCGCAAGAAGAGCTGGAAGGACCTTTCGTGAAAAGAGAAGAGTTTACTTTTAAGAGTCAAAAAATCAGATACCTTAATATTGAAGTTTCAAACTATGGGATAGTACCTGATTGGCATGCTGCAGCAGGACATAAGGGTTGGATGTTTGTTGATGAGATCTTGATTAATTAGAAATTATGTGAGAGTATGGGTTCTAATGGCTGAATTGGTGATGATATGTGTTAGAGAACTAAAAAGTAAGTGTGATAAATGATGATGGTGAATAAACTAAAATATATAGTAGTCCTATTAATGGTATTTGAGGTAGCTGCATTTTGTCAGAATTATACGCAATATGTTAATCCATTTATAGGAACAACGAATTTTGGTACAACAAATCCAGGAGCCATTGTTCCACAGGCAATGGTTTCTGTAGTACCATTTAATGTTACAGGTTCAGATCTGAATAAGTGGGATAAAGACGCCCGTTGGTGGTCAACACCTTATTCTTGGGATAATCAGTTTTTAACAGGTTTTTCTCATGTCAATCTTAGTGGAGTAGGGTGTCCTGATTTAGGGGTAATAATGGTAATGCCAACGACGGGTACTGTTGATGCCAATCTTAAACATTATGGATCTATAATGTCCGGGCAAAGGGCAGAGCCCGGATATTATACCTGTAAGCTGGAGAAATACAATGTGAAAGCAGAAGTTACTTCGACCAAAAGAACGGGCTTGAGTAAATTTACTTTTCCGAAAGGAGAATCTAATATTATTATTGACCTAGGTAACAGTCTCACCAATGAGTCGGGTGCTTATGTAAAAGTTGTAAGTGATCGCGAAGTAGAAGGTTGGAGAATGACTGGTAACTTCTGTTACCACGGAAATTCGGAGCGTCCAGTTTATTTTGTGGCTCGTTTCAATAAACCAGCTACCTCTTTTGGAGCTTTTAAAAAAATGCCTGCCATGATGGGGGCAGAAAAGGATTGGTCTGCAAGCTCAGGTAAGTTTAAATACTATACACAATTTCTTCATCCTCTAGCTGGTGATAGTATAGGTGCATATTTTTCTTTTGATACAGATGCCGGTGAGTCTGTAATGGTTCAAGTAGGGATATCATATGTAAGTATTGCAAATGCCCGGCAGAATCTGGAATATGAATCCAATGGATTTTCTTTTGAAAAAACCCGAAATGAGGCTCGAGAGGAATGGAATAATGTTCTTTCAAAAGTTAGAGTGGAAGGAGGAACTGAGGATCAGAAAACTGTTTTCTATACGGCTTTATACCATATGAATATTCATCCCAACATCATCAACGATGTGAATGGACAATATCCAATGATGGAAAGTTATGGTATTGGAGAAGTGAAAGATAGGGATCGATATACTGTTTTTTCTCTTTGGGATACGTACCGGAATTTCCATCCTTTGATGAGTTTGTTATATCCTGAAAAACAGTTGGATATGGTTCGCTCTATGGTGGATATGTACAAGGAAGGCGGCTGGTTACCTAAATGGGAACTGAATAGCAAAGAGACCTATACGATGAATGGGGATCCTTCATTTCCTGTTATAACGGATACTTATTTACGTGGATTAACCGATTTTGATGTACAAACGGCCTATGAGGCCATGTTAAAGTCTGCCACAACTCCTCAAAAGGATAATAAGATTAGGACAAATAATGATTTTTATTTACAGAAGGGCTATGTGCCTTTTACTGAGGATTATGACAACTCAGTGTCAATAGCTTTGGAGCTTTATCTGGCAGATTGGAATTTGGGTGTTTTGGCTAACAAGTTAGGATATAGAAAAGAAGGGAAAAGATTTATTAGTCAATCCAAAGGATATAAAAACTACTTTGATAAGAAGACTTTTAAAATGCTTCGACCTAAAAAAGCAGATGGAACTTTTATTGCTGATTTCGATCCCTTGCAAGGACAGAATTTTGAACCAGTGCATGGTTTTCATGAAGGTACTGCCTGGCAATATACCTTTGGAGTACCCCATGATATCAATGGCTTAATCAAGTTAAATGGTGGAGGAAAGCAATTTGCAAAAAAGCTGCAAGATATTTTTGACCATCAATTATTTGATATGGCCAATGAGCCGGATATGCATTACCCTTTTTTGTTTAACTATGTGAAAGGTCAGGAATGGAGAGCGCAAAAAGAAGTACAAAGACTTTTGGATACTTATTTTAAAAACGAACCTGGAGGTATTCCCGGGAATGATGATTGTGGAACCATGAGTGCATGGGTAGCCTATAGTATGATGGGGTTTTATCCCGTTTGTCCTGGAGATATGAATTACACGATTACGAAACCTGTATTTGATAAAGTAACTATTGAGCTAGATGCTCGGTTTTATGCCGATTCAACATTTCAAATCATCAAGCATTCAGGAGCTGATAAGGAATATATTAAAAGTATAAGGTGGAATGGACAAGCTGTTAAATCTTTTTTCATTCATCATGATAGGGTAGTTAATGGAGGAAAGCTTGAAATTCATATGGGAGAAAAGGAATGATGGGGGTAGTATATGAGAGGGAGTGCTGTAGTGCCAATGAAGGATTGAATTAATTGATATGAAGCGGAATAGTTTTGAACTTGAGATATGTGCAGCGAATATCCAATCTGTAATAGCGGCAGATAAAGGTGGGGCTGATAGAGTAGAGCTTTGTGATAATTTAATAGAAGGAGGAACAACACCTTCTTTAGGGATTATTTCTGTGGCTAAAGAGATGGCTTCTCTGGATGTTTTTCCCATGATTCGACCACGGGGTGGTAATTTTGTTTATGATGATATTGAACAGGAAATTATGTTACGGGATATAAAGCTGGCAGTAGAAAGAGGTGCAGATGGAATAGTCATAGGAGCTTTAACGGTTAATGGAGCAATTGATTATGATTTTTGTTGTAGGTTGATTGAAGCAGCCAGAGGATTGCCCATCACTTTTCACCGTGCTTTCGATCAGTGTAAACAGCCATTTGTTGCCTTAGAGATATTAATATCTATGGGGGTTAAACGATTATTAACCTCGGGACAGAAGAATAAGGCTATAGATGGAGTCGATTTGATAAGTATGTTGCAAAAAAGTGCAGCAAATAGCTTACAAGTGATGCCCGGGAGTGGTATTGATGAAAATAATATCACTAAGCTGGCACAGCAAACAGGTGTAAAAGCTTTTCATGCTTCTTTACGTGATATATACAAGCAGGAACCTGTTTATACACGCAGCGAAGTGAGGTTTAATGGATCTAAGGATTTGCCAGAAAACCAAGTGAAGACATCCAATATAAAGAGAATTAAAAGTATAATTAGCGAAATAGAAAGAATATGAAATATAATGATATTCTAAAACCTATGTTTATTCTTTTATTGGTGGTATTAATGCTGCCACAGATGGGATGCGATAATAGTGTAAGTAACGACAATAGTAGAGTTATAGAACGCGATTTTCAGCAAGTATATAAGAAATATAAAGATCAGAATAAGACGCTGTTTTCTGTTTTTCAAAAAAAAATGACTGAAAAAGAAAAGTTTTATCTGAAGTTTCTTTATGCGTATATGCCACTGAACGATATGGCTGATTATCCGGGTGAATTTTTTCTAAATAATGTGCGATTAGCCATGGCAGCCAGAGATTCATTTAGCTGGGGATCATCGATTTCTGAGGATGTTTTTCTCCATTTTGTGCTTCCGTATAGGGTAAATAATGAAAACTTAGATACTGCACGGATCGTATTTTTTAAAGAGTTGTATCCTCGTATTAAGGATTTACCGATTGAGCAAGCAGCCCTTGAGGTAAACCATTGGTGTCATGAAAAAGTAAATTATCAGCCAACAGATTCGCGTACTATTTCTCCTTTGGGAGCTATTAAAACGGCTTATGGTCGGTGTGGAGAAGAATCCACTTTTGCAGTAACAGCGATGCGTTCTGTAGGTATTCCTGCCCGGCAGGTTTATACCCCTCGTTGGGCTCATGTTGATGATAATCACGCATGGGTTGAAGTTTGGGTGAATGGTAGATGGCAGTATCTGGGAGCTTGTGAGCCGGAGCCGGTTTTAAATATGGGGTGGTTTGACGCACCGGTATTACGCGCTATGATGGTGTATACAAAAGCTTTTGGAAAATACATGGGTGAAGAGAATGTGATTGATTCACAGAATAAGTATGCCACTCTTAATTCTCTTCATAATTATGCGCCAACAAAGGATATTTGGGTAAAAATTCAAGGAGAAGAAGAGACTCACATTGAGTTTGGTTTGTATAATTATGCCGAATTTTTTCCTATCAAGAGCCAGGATATAAAGGCAGGAGCGTTTGCACATATTAAAACAGGATTAGGAGATATAAGAGTTTTTGCCTCCAACAAATCGGGGCATTTTGCTATTAAAAAAATCAACGTATCAGACGTGGACACGGTTTTTATCGAGCTGGATAAAAGGGTGGGTAATGAATTTAATATGTCGTTCGAAAATGTTCCTCCGGTTGAAAAAAAGCCAGCCTCTGTTGATGCTGTAGGAACCCAAGCAAATAAAAAACGTTTGTCAGAAGAAGATCAAATAAGGAGTGATTTTATTAGTTCTTTTTACGACCGTGAGAGGCTAAAGGTATTGGCCAAAGAGATAGGACTAAATGCGGATACGCTTTGGCCTTATATGAAAGAAGCAAGAGGTAACTATTCTGAAATTGAATTATTTTTAAAGAAGGGTGTACAGGTCAATAAGCAAAACCTTATTCCGCTGTTGCAAGTTATTGCTAAAAAAGATTTGCACGATGTTTCTGCTGATGTGTTGTTGGATCATTTAAAGTGGTTTAAAATATTTAATGGAATAGAGTGTGATCATAGATTGGTTAATAAGTATATTTTAAATCCTAGAATTTATTTAGAAGGGCTTTCTCCTTACCGTGCCTTTTTACAAAAGGCTTTTGATCAGATTACTAAAGATGATGTCTCAAAAGCTGTTAAAGAAGTTGTTGTTTGGATCAATGGCCATATCATGGTTGATGAAAGCAGTAATTATTACAAGGTAAATATCTCTCCCCAAGGAGTTTTTAATATGAAAACATGTGATAGTTTTAGTCGTAAGTTGTTTTTTATCGCGACTCTTCGTTCGTTGGGTATCCCTGCTCGTTTAGAGCCGGCAACTCATGAGGCGCAGTATTTTAACAATAAATGGATTAATATAAGCTTTGATCAAAGTTATAAAAACGATCAGCCTGAGATGGCTAAAGTGAAATTTGCAGCTGATGAAGATTATGATATAGAACCTTTATATCGTGTTCATTTTAGTATCGCAAAGTTTAAGGACGGAAGGTTTCAGACGCTTCATTACGATTGGGAAAAACCATTGTCATCATTTCCTGAAGAAATTGAAATAGAGGCGGGTTATTACCAATTGCTGACAGGAAATAGAATGGAGGATGGTTCTGTACTGGTAAATCAACAATTTGTCAATATAGAGCCTGGCAGTCAACAAGAGTTAAAGATCAAGATAAATGAAGACAGAAAAGCGTTGAAGGAAATAGCCTGTTGTAAATCATTCAATCTAAATGATAGTCTTTCTGTGTTAGGATGGATTGATCCTGGTTCAGAACCGGGGAATCATTTTTTTAATGACTTTAAATCATTGAGAGATACCTATGAATCGGCGAAAGTGCCATTTACTTTTTTCTGTACAGATAAAAGTATGAAGGCAGAAATTGTTGAAAATACTTATGAGGGCTGTATTGTGAAGGAAGATAGTGACTTGATTGTACTTAAAGCGTTTTATGAGCAAACTAAATTGTCCCGTGAAATTCAGCTTCCGGTATTTGTGGTGGTAGATAATAATGGTGAGGTGTATTATCATTCGTCAGGATATAATATTGGCACGTCCGAACAGCTATTAAAGATATATAAACGGTTACTCTTGCAATAGATACTGTTCTATGTTTTTTATAATATAAACATAGGATATAGTATTAAAAAATAGTGACTTAACGAATACAATAAATCGATGATAAAAAAAGGAAATAGGGAAGGGCATCCTGCTTTTTGGGTTCCCTCGGTATATTTTGCAATGGGATTACCATTTATTGCCATTGCTCAGGCATCTGCTTTGATGTATAAAAACATGGGTATAAGTGATACGCAAATTGCTTTGTGGACCTCCTTGATCATGCTTCCATGGACATTGAAGCCCCTGTGGAGTCCAGTTTTAGAGATGTTTAAAACAAAAAAGCATTTTGTGGTAGCGACTCAGTTGGTTACAGGAATTACCTTTGCTTTAGTTGCTTTGTCTTTACCATTGAATCATTTTTTTAGTTATTCCATAGCATTGTTAGGGGTAATTGCATTTAGTGGTTCTACGCATGATATTGCAACAGATGGTCTTTATCTAAGTGTCCTTTCTCCTAAGTTACAAGCTAAATACATTGGTTGGCAGGGGGCCGCTTATAATGTTGCTAAAATTGTATCTGCAGGAGGGGTGGTCTATTTAGCTGGAGTTTTAGAGGAGTCTTTGGGGGTTAAATATGCTTGGATGATTGTGATGGGTATTTATGGTGGAGTAATGTTTATGTTGGGATTGTATCATATTAAAATGTTACCAAGTGGAGGTGAAGCTACAGAAGTAAAGTCGTTTAGCGAGGGAGTGGAAACATTGGTGGATGTGATAAAGACGTTTTTTCAGAAAAAATTTATCGGTTGGTATATCATGTTTATTGTTCTGTTTCGATTTGCCGAAGGATTTGCCATTAAAATTGCACCATTGTTTTTTAAGGCTGCTAATACCGAGGGGGGGTTAGATCTTCCAACCAAGGAAATTGGTTTGGTTTATGGAACATTTGGTGCCGCAGCTTTTGTTTTAGGATCCCTACTGGGAGGCTATTTTATCTCCTCCAAAGGTTTGAAAAGAACACTCTTTAAATTGGCATTGGTTTTTAATATACCATTTGGAGTTTACTTGTTCTTGGCTTTTTATCAACCCGAAAATATTTATATAATTTCAGGAGCTGTGATAGTAGAATATTTTGGATATGGCTTTGGTTTTGTGGGTCTTATGTTGTTTATGATGCAGCAGATTGCGCCTGGAAAATATAAAACAGCCCATTATGCTTTTGCGTCAGGAATCATGAATTTAGGCTTTATGATTCCATCGATGTTAAGTGGTTATTTAAGTGATTTATTAGGATATAAAGTGTTTTTTATCTGGGTTTTAGTGGCTACGGTTCCTGCTTTATTGGTGGCTTATTTTGTGCCGTTTACCTACGAGGATCCAGAAAAGAATCAGAATGATGTTAAAAGGAATAAAGAAATAGATTATGTTGAGTAAAAATAGAATTCCCTGGCAAGAAAAACCAGAAGGCAGTAAGGATGTTATGTGGCGGTATTCCGAGAATCCTATTATCGGAAGGTATGAAACAGCTACGTCTAATAGTATTTTTAATAGTGCTGTTGTTCCCTATGAAGATGGTTTTGCGGGTGTGTTTAGGTGTGATAATAAATCCGTACAAATGAATATACATGCAGGTTTTAGTGAAGATGGAATACATTGGAATATTGAGGATGACCCCATTGTGATGAAGGAAGGGAATACTTCTATGATAGATTCTGATTATAAATACGACCCGCGTGTTACTTTTATTGAGGATAGGTATTGGGTAACCTGGTGTAATGGTTATCATGGACCAACGATTGGTATTGCTTATACATTCGATTTTAAGGAATTTTTTCAGTGTGAAAATGCATTTTTACCTTTTAACAGAAATGGAGTGCTCTTTCCTGAGAAAATAAATGGGAAGTATTGTATGTTGAGCAGACCAAGTGATAATGGACATACTGCCTTTGGAAATATCCATTTAAGTTATAGTCCGGATATGAAATATTGGGGAGAGCATCGCTCTGTTTTAAAAGTAACTGCTTTTGAGGATAGTGCTTGGCAATGTCTGAAAGTAGGTGCGGGTGGTGTGCCTATTAAGACCCATGAGGGATGGCTGATGTTTTACCATGGAGTTATCAAAACATGTAGCGGGTTCCGTTATTCAATGGGAGCTGCTTTGTTAGATTTGGAACAGCCAGATAAAGTATTGTATCGCTCCCAACCATATTTGTTGGCCCCTGCGGTTGATTATGAGCAGAATGGTGATGTGCCCAACGTGATTTTTCCGTGTGCTTCATTGCACGACGAAGAAGGAAAAGTAACGGTGTACTATGGGGCCGCTGACTCTGTTGTGGGAATCGCCTTTGGTCGTATCCCTGAGATTATTGAGTGGTTAAAAAATAATTCTATCTAGTTGATTAAGCATATCTTTTATTGCTAAGTGTTTGTATTGTTGTGAAATAGGTGCCCAATCTAATAAATAATGAAACGATTACATATATATATATCTTTGTCTGTTCTGGCTTTCTTTTCATGCCAGAATAAAAATGTTGACTTAACAAAGGAAGGCCATATTTTAACATCTTATGTTGATCCATTTATTGGTACTGATGGACCAGGGAATACTTATCCAGGTGCTGTTATGCCTTGGGGAATGGTACAACTAAGTCCGGATAATGGGCTGGCCGGCTGGGATAGAATAGCTGGTTATTACTGGCAGGATTCAACCATTGCAGGTTTTAGTCATAAGCATTTAAGTGGAACAGGTGCTGGTGATTTATATGATATATTGATAATGCCATATAATAGTAGGTTTACGAAGGATTTATGGCCTGATCAAAAGGAATATCGTCCTTACGCACAGTTTAGTCATGATCAAGAAGAGGCTGTTCCAGGCTATTACGCTGTTGATTTATTAAGTTCTGGTATAAAAGCTGAGTTGACGACCACTGAAAGAGTGGGCCTTCATCGGTACACTTTCCCCAAGGATAAGGAGTCTAAGATTTTATTGGATCTTGGATATAAATTAAACTGGGATGAGCCAACAGAAACGTATTTAAAATTAGAAGATGAGCATACTATTGTGGGATATCGATATTCCACGGGGTGGGCACCAGATCAGCGAGAGCATTTTGTTTTAAAAATATCCAGGCCAATAAAAAATATTGTTTTTTATGCGGGGGAAGAAAAAGTGGATGCACATAAAGTAAAAGCCACTAAAACAAAGGCCGAAATTATTTTTTCTTCAGATGAAAATGAGCAGGTAATCATTAAGTTAGCTTTGTCTTCTCACTCCATTGAGGGCGCAAAAAGAAATATGGAGTCGGAGTGCCCAGACTGGGATTTTGACCAAGTGAAGTCTTCTGCTTTAAGAGCGTGGAACAGACAGTTGGGAATGGTTGAAGTAAAGGGAAGTGAAGATCAAAAAAAGATATTTTATACCAATTTATACCACTGCTTTTTAACCCCGTCCTTGCACGCTGATGTGGATGGTATGTATAAGGGAGCGGATGGTCATATGCATCAGGCTATTGGGTATGAAAAAATGGAAACATTTTCGCTTTGGGATACTTATCGAACTGCACATCCTCTCTATACCATTCTGGCACCTGAAAAGGTCAGTGATATGGTACGGTCGTTTTTAAGTCACTATGATGAAACAGGCTTGCTCCCTGTTTGGAGTATGGCTGGTAATGAAACGAATATGATGATTGGTTACCATTCCGTTCCTGTTATTGTGGATGCCTATTTTAAAGGAATCCCAATGAATGCCCAAAAAGCATTTGAGGCCTGTAAAGCCACTGCCATGAGTGATGCATGGAGCTTGAAGGATTATAAGAAGTATGGGTATGTGCCGGCTGATGATCAAAGTAATGGACATTGGAGTGTGTCTAAAACACTAGAATATGCATATGATGATGGGTGCATCGCTGTTTTTGCAAAGGCATTAAATAAAATAGAAGATTACAAGTATTTTAAGCAGAGAGCCGATAATTGGAAGCATTTGTATGACAAGGAATCAACTTTCTTTCGACCAAGAAAGAAAGATGGCTCATTTGTTAAACCTTTTAGCCCCAAGGAATATACTGAGTATTATTGTGAGAGTAATGCCTGGCAGTATTTTTGGCATGTACAACACGATATTCCAGGTCTGATTCAACTGTTAGGTAAGAAAGCATTTGTGGCTAAACTAGATTCTATGTTTAGTTATGAACACGAAGCAGGTGATAAATTACCTATTTTTTCAACGGGTATGATAGGACAATATGCCCATGGTAATGAGCCTAGTCATCACGTAGCCTATTTGTATAATCAAATAGGGCAGCCCGAGAAGACACAGAAGATGGTTCGTAAGATCATAGAATCACAATATAGTATTAAACCGGATGGCTATTGTGGAAATGAGGACTGTGGACAGATGTCTGCTTGGCTGGTGATGTCTGCATTGGGTTTGTATCCGGTGAATCCTGCCAATGGTGTATACCACCTCACTTCACCTTGGGTGGAGGAAGCCACTATCCATCTGCCCAATGGTAAAAATTTCTCCATTAAAACGAAAAGTAAAGGAGAGAACAAAATATTGATAGACGCAGTTCATCTCAATGGAAAAGAAATGGAGATGTTGACAATTACCCATCAACAGTTAATGGATGGAGGAGAATTGCTTTTTATGTTGAAGTAATGCTTGTTTGTGCCAATTGATTGGATGGTTGAGATCCTGCGCAATGAATAAGGTTATTGTTTTAAACAAAAAATAAATTTAATATGGTTACTAGATTTTCGCCCGTTGAAGAGCTATTCTTTCATAAATCAGGCGTTAAAAAAACAAGTACTAAAATACCGTATATTACGGTTGATAATTTTCCTCAGCTTGGAATGTTTACAGCATTTCGGTTTTTAGAGTGGGTTGCAGATAACCCAGAGGGTGTAATCAGTTTGCCTACAGGTAAAACGCCTGAGTATTTTATTCGTTGGACGCAATATTTGTTGGAGAATTGGAACAATGCAAAGGGGAAGAAAATTAGAGAAGAGCATGGTTTGAAAATTGACAAAAAACCGGATTTAAGTAAACTACATTTTGTTCAGATTGATGAATTTTATCCGGTGAGTTCTTCTCAGAAAAACAGTTTTTATCATTATGTAAATGAATTTTACATCAAGGGGTTTGGCCTTGATCCTGATCGGGCATTGTTGATTAATTGTGATCAGATTCCCTTGGTTGATGGCAAAAAATTTGCAGAGGTTTTTCCTGATAGTATTGTTGATTTGTCATTGCGTTATCGTGAGGCGAAAAGCAAAAAGGAAAAAGAGCAGCAGGACTCAATTTTTATGATTGATGATTGGTGTGTGAAGTATGAACGAAAAATTAGAGAAAAGGGTGGTATTGGATTCTTTTTGGGCGGTATTGGACCAGATGGACATATTGCTTTTAATACACGCGGTTCTGATCATTTTTCCACTACTCGTTTGACGGGTACCAATTTTGAAACGCAAGCACAGGCTGCCGGAGATCTTGGTGGTATTGAAGTGTCACGTAATCGTTTGGTTATTACCATAGGACTGGAGTCTATCACTTACAATAAGGAAGCTGTGGCGATTCTTTTTGCTGCTGGTGAAGCAAAGGCTCCTGTGGTAAAAAATGCCCTTGAAAGTGAGCTGTCGGTGTTATACCCTGCTACTGTGTTGCAGGCTTTGCCGAATAGTAAGTTCTATATTACCAAAAGTGCTGGTGTTAAGTTGAAAGATAGTGTTGAGGCTTACTACAAAACAGGTGAGTGGACAAAGGAAAAAACAGAGCGAGCTATTATTGATTTGTGTAAAAGAATTAATAAATATGGTCCTAAACTGGAACTTGCAGATCTGAAGTCGGATCCCTACTGCAGTATGATACCTGACTTATCGCTGGATACGATTCAGGAAGTGATGGAGTCTGTTCAGTCTAAATTATTGAAAGGAATACAACAGGAGAAAAATCAGGTTTTTTATCATACCGGACCGCATCATGATGATATACCGTTGGGTATGCAACCACATGTAAACAGAATACTGAGGGAGCCTAGTAATAAATCTGTTTTTTCGGTGCTTACTTCTGGGTTTACAGCGGTTACAAATCGTTTTGTGACTGAAACATTGGATTGTACCAAGAAATTATTGGATGAAGGAAGAATTCAGATGATTAAGTTTCCTGATTTTTTTGAATCAGGTTATAAGTACAAGTGGGACAAAGATGTGTATCATTTTCTTTTGCATGTGGCTTCAGATGAATCTTTGGAGAGAGTCAGGGGACTTTGTCACAGGGTGGTCAGAGCTATTGTTGAAATATGGGCTGTAAGAGATTATGAAGAGCTTAGAAATACTATCAATGCAATTTTATCTAATATACGCGATAGTTACGATGGACAAAAGAATCCGCCTAAAATACAGAAGTTAAAGGGCATGATTCGTGAGTTTGAGGAGGAACTGGTCTGGGCACACTCGGGAGTGCAAGTAAAAAATGTTCGTCACCTTCGTTTGGGTTTTTATACAGGAGATATCTTTACGGAGCAACCCAATAGAGAACGAGATGTTACACCTATCCTAGAAGAGTTTAGGAAAGAGAAACCTAATGTGATCAGCTTGGCATTGGATCCGGAAGGAAGTGGACCGGATACGCATTATAAGGTTCTTCAGGCCATTGCTGATGCTATCCGATTGTGGAATAAGGAAGCGGATTTGAGTGAACTGCGCATCTGGGGGTATCGAAATGTTTGGTTTAAATTTGCTCCCTCAGAGGCCAACGTTATGGTTCCTGTAAGTTTGAATGCCATGGATGTTTTGGATAAATCATTTAGTGATTGTTATTTGAGTCAGGTCAATGCTTCTTTTCCTAGTTATGAGTTGGATGGTAGATTTAGTACTCTGGCAAAAAATATTTGGGTAGAGCAATTGGAAACTGTTCAGTATTTGTTAGGTAAAGATTACTTCTATACACACGAAAACCCAAGCATCAGAGCCAGTCATGGACTGATCTTTTTTAAGGAGATGAATGTAGAAGAGTTTTTACTTCATGCACGAGAACTGGAAAAGTCAATGGAGGGTTAAGTGATTGATTGGAACTAGGTTTTGATAAAGATGCTTCTTGACATGTTCAAGAAGCATCTTTTTTTTCGTGCATGGTTTCTTGTTCTTTTATAACCGATAATTATTCCTCTATGGCGAGTATCTTATATTATTAATAGAAAAATGATTTATTTTCGAATTAGCTAAAACGTTTTAGCTAATTAACATTCAGTGAATTGAAGAAAAATTCGATAAAGGATATTGCTATAGAATTAAACGTTTCGGTTTCTACCGTTTCTCTGGTTTTGAATGAGAAAGGAGATGAGAAAAGGATTAGCAGTATTACCAAGCGCGTATTATAAAGTAGGCACATGAAAAAATTATAAGGCTAATGATAGCATCGACACAAAGGAATAGTTTGGACATTAAGAACCTAATAGAGATGAAGTTTCCCTTTGTGTTATTTGATTGCCATTATCCCGAATTAAATACCGATTATGTAATTGCTGATAATAAAGGAGGTGTAATTCATGCAGTTAATCATCTTGTTGAGCAAGGTTCAAAAAAGATTGGTTTTGTAACTCTCCATAGTGAAATAGAGGTACTTAAGTAGCTTTTTTATGGATATAGAGATGGGCTTGAAGAAAATGGACTAAATTGATATTCGTCATACATTCAATATGTTGAGAATGCTGATTATCAAAGGCAAGTAAAGTTAGTTATTCATAGGCTTCTGGGATCACCCAATCGGGTATATTCTATAGTTTTTTTACACATTACCTCGCGGTTTGTGGACTAAGGGAGCTGCGAGCAAGAAACATTAAAATTCCTGATGAAATTAAATTTGCTAAGCTTTGACCAATATAATACGTTTGATTTTATAAAACCTTCTCTAATAGCTATAACACAGCTTATTATTCAAATTGGGGATGGTGCTGTAAATATACTTTTAGGAAAATTAAACTTAACAGCGAATGGAATAACTAAAAAAATACTTGATACAGGTTTTATCGCTCGTAAATCCAGTACGAGTTAGAGATTGAAGGAAATGTAAATGAGCCTAAAAAAATGACACCTAACTCTTATCTTTTTCTGAGAAGGAACATCCGATGTGTTCGTATTTACCTATTGTGTTTAGGAGAAAACAATATTGAATGTTTATTTAATCTAAAATTAAAATCAATTTTGCGTCATTTAAAATACAGATTGAGAAATAGGATATAATGGAAAAACTGATTAAAAATTTTCTGAAGTTGACTTGTGTAGGTCTGAGTTTGATTTCTTGCGGAGGTCCAAATACAAAAAGCAAAGACTCTAAGTTGTCTTATGTTGACACTCGCGTTGGCACAGCGGCAAGTATTGCTGATATTACAGTTACAGAGGTAGAAGAACCGATGGGCTATGTTTCACCTATTGTAGGTTATCCATCTGCATTAACCCATTGGACTCCCCAAACAGCTGAATGGACAAAACGAGTAATAACTGTTCCTGTGCCTTACTGGTACGATCAGGATAAAATTCAGGGTTTTAGAGGAACTCGTTATCCCAATGGTGCTGTGGTTGGTGATTGGGGAGCCATGTGTGTTATGCCAATGATAGGTAAAGTGAGGATAGATGCAGATGCCCGCGCTTCGAAATTTAGTCATGATAATGAAATCGCTAAACCCCACTATTATTCTGTTCTTTTAGATGATTACGCTATAAAGGCAGAATATACAGCTGCTGCAAAAACGGCATTCTTCCAATTTACCTTTCCTGAAAGTTCATCATCCACCGTGTTGATTGATGGCGTTTACGTGCCTGGAAACTATAGGGTTATTCCAGAAAGAAATGAAATAGAAGGATATTCTGTTATTGCTGGGCATTTTAAAAATTATTTTGTGGCCAAGTTTAATAAGTCATTTAAAGTGTACAATGTCGATTTGTTACCCAATGTAGTTGATGCTACATTAGTTCCGGATGGTTTTAAGGCTGAATATTTTAATAATGATAAATTAGAGGGAGAACCGGATGTGGTAGTAACGCATACTGAATTAAATTATGATTGGTTGAAGGAACCTGTGGAGGGTGTGGTTGCCGATTTTTTCTCGGTGAGATATTCGGGTGCGTTTGTCGCACGATATTCAGGAGAACATACATTTGAATTAACAACAAAAGACGGTACACGAATGTATTTCGACGATGCTTTGGTGATTGACGAATGGAAATATAGAGCAACGGGTACTAATGTGTACAAAGTTAATCTTAAAAAAGGCGAGAAATATAAAATACGTATCGAGTATTACGATGGTTCCAGTACGACGGAAATGCATTTAAGATGTGCCGAGCCTATAAAAATAAATCCAGATTTGGCTTCACAATTGGCGTTGAAAGGAGCCGATGGTAACGCGGTATATGTAACTTTTATTACGAAAGAACAGGAAGAAGTAATGATGAAAGTTGGGACTTCTCTTATTGATTTATCACAGGCTCGTGCAAATATGAATGAAGAGTTCCCTGATTTCGATTTTGAAAGAGCTGTTGCTAAAAGTGCCGATGTTTGGGATAATGAATTAAATAAGATACAGGTAGAAGGTGGCGAAGATGATAAAGCGATTTTTTATACAGCTTTAACCAAGTGTTTCGTAAATCCTCGTAATTTGAATGAGAATGGAAAATATTTTAGTCCGTTTGATTTTAAAGTGCATGAAGGAGAGATGTATACAGATCTTTCTATCTGGGATACATTTCGTTCATTACATCCGTTATGGGTAATTTTAAAGCCGGATGAAACGACCAATATTATCAATGGTATGCTCAATGCATATAAAGAGGGTGGTTGGTTACCAAAATGGCCCAATCCTTGGTATCGAAGTATTATGATGGGAACACATGCCGATGCTGTGATTGCCGATGCATATGTTAAAGGTATTCGTGGTTTTGATACTGACTTGGCCTTTAAAGCAATGCTTAAGAATGCAACAGAGAAAGGGAATAGAGGTTTTTCGGGAAGAGTTGGAATTGAATATTTTAATGCTTTAGGCTATGTTCCTGCTGATGTTTTTGGCTTTTATGGAGAGCCTGTGGCTAGAACACTCGAATTTTCTTATGACGATTATTGTATTGCCCAAATGGCAAAGGCTTTGGGGGAAAAAAATAAGTATGAAGAGTTTATGCAACGTTCGAAACGTTACATGAATGTTTTAGATAAGGAAACAGGTTTGGTTCGTGGAAAGAAAAAAAATGGAGATTGGTTAGCTCCTTATGACAAGAGTATTAGCGTTTGGGCGCAAGGAAGCGATCATGATACCGAAGTGTATTATAAAAACCATACTTTATTAGTTCCTCACGATATTCCAGGTCTAGCAAATTTTATGGGTGGCCAAGATAAACTAGAAGCTTACCTAGATGATTTCTTTGCGAATAATATGTATTACGTAGGTGATGAGTTTTCGATGCATGCGCCTTATATGTATAACTTTATTAGTGCTCCTTGGAAAACACAAAAAACAGTGAGAGAGATGCTGGCTAAGTATTTTTTTAATGATGTGGGAGGACTTCCGGGAAATGACGACTGTGGGCAGGTTTCGTCATGGTATGTTTTTGGTGCAATGGGCTTTTACCCCGCTTGTCCGGGTGACCCTATTTACCAACTTTGTAGTCCTGTATTTGATAAAGTCTCCATGAATGTGGGAGAAGGAAAAATATTTACCATTATAGCTAATAATAATTCAAAGGACAATATGTACATCCAGTCAGCTACTTTAAATGGGAAACCTTATAATAAAAGTTGGTTATATCATAAAGACTTGGTAAATGGGGGAGAACTGGTTTTTGAATTAGGACCTAAGCCAAATAAAGATTGGGGACTTACGCAATAATATAGTGATAGTTTCATTTGATTTAGATTTAGTGAGAGTGCTTCTTAGTTAATTTTAAGAAGCACTTTTTTATGAAACTAAGATCATTGTTGTGCTAATACGGAGAATCATTCTTCTTTAGCGATGTTCCCTTTGGTTGTATCGTTTTATTTGCAATATTGCATATGTTCAAACATATGAACATATAGAGTGAGAGAGTATGGAAAAACTAAAAATTGATCATTCAAGTTCAATGCCTTTGCATGCACAGGTTGAAAAATTGTTACGACAGCTGATTGAGCAACCTGAGTATAAAAAAGGTGGATTGCTGCCTAAGGAGGTTGATTTAGCAAAAAGATTAGGCATTTCGCGGAACACCTTGCGACAAGCAACAAATAAACTTGAGTATGAAGGTTTACTTATTCGCAAGAAAGGGGTGGGTACCAAGGTAGCAGAAAAGGGCATTACTACTAATCTAGACAATTGGTTGAGTTTTACCCAAGAAATGTCTGATAAAGGTATAGAATTTAAAAACTATGCGATGATGGCAAAGTGGGTAGATGCAAATGACAAGATAGCTGCCTTTTTTAATATTCCTAAAAATCAGAAAGTGTTGTACTTATCTAGATTGAAAGGCTTGGATGATTGTCCTTTTGTTTATTTTGAAAGTTATTTCCATCCTAAAATTGGCCTATCTATAAAAGAGGATTTTAATAGACCGTTGTATGATATCTTAGAAAATGACTACCACGTTGTTCCGAGTTTTTCCAAGGAAAATATTAAGGCTTGTGCAGTTACAAAAATAATAGCCGACAAACTTGAAATTAATGTGGGTGATCCAATTCTAGTTAGGGAACGATACGTTTCTGATCCTGGGATGAAACCTATCGAATATAACATCGGCTTTTATATCGCTGAAAAATTTACCTATTCAATTACTATTAAACGCTAATATATTATCACAAATCATAAAAATAGATGTTTTGGAAAAGAGATTCTCAATTGGAGTGGATGTGGGAGGTAGTCACATTAGTTGTACCACCTACGATTTAAAGGAAGGTAAATTGGTTGAAGGAACTACCCGAAGCCTTCCTATGGATAATAAGGGCAGTAAAGAGAATGTTCTCGATTGCTTTTTTGAATTAATTAACCCGGCCATCAACGATATTGATAAGGGTAGTTTTGCGGGTATTGGGATGGCCTTCCCAGGGCCTATAGACTATGATAAAGGTATTGGACTATTTTCCGGTAATAATGCTAAGTACGAAAATTTATGGCAGGTGAATATCCGTAAGGAGTTAAGTCTTAAACTTAGAATTGACGAAAACTTAATTCGTTTTATCAATGATGCAACAGCCTTTGCATTGGGCGAATATTTTAATGGAACGCTAAAAGGTATTCAAAACTGCTTAGCTATTACTTTAGGAACTGGTTTTGGAGCTGCATTTATAGAAAATGGAATCCCCGTATTATGTGATCAAAGAGTTCCCAAGGGGGGATGTCTTTGGCATTTGCCTTTTGAGGGTGGTATTGCCGATGAATATTTCTCAACCAGAGGTTTGAAAGAACGGTTTGAGAAAGCTTCAGGACGATCTGTTACTGGTGTTAAAGATGTTGCTGATTTATATGCTACAGATGAAAATGCAAAAATGGTGTTTGATGATTTTGGAGAAAAATTAGCTCAGTTCTTAACCCCTTGGGTAAAGAGTTTTGAGATCGAAGCCATGGTGATTGGAGGAAATATCTCAAGAGCATTTAAGCTATTCGATGAAACACTTACCGAAGCTTTTCGAAAAGAAGGTATAACACTTCAGATACAGGCTTCTGCATTATTGGAAGATGCCGCATTTATTGGAGCAGCCTATCTCCAAAAAGATGAGTTCTTTGAGCGTATCAAAGAACAATTGAAATTTATGTAAAGGCCAGGAATTAAGTGCAAAAATTAATAAAGGATAGAATACTGTTTTTTAAAATTTCGGTGTTCTTATCTTCTAAATAAATGTATGATGACTACCACTAAAACCAAAATATTACTACCTGTTTTATTTTCATTTTTTATTGTGAGTTTCGTCGACCTGGTTGGTACCGGTGTCGACGAACTTAAGCAAAGTGCTGAAACGCCTGCTTATCTGTTGCAGTTAATTCCGTTTGTGGCTTTTATTTGGTTTTTCTTATTGTCGGTGCCCGCTGGTATTTGGCAGGCTAAAGTCGGAAAGAAGAAAGTATTGAATACTTCTATTCTTATAACAGCTGCCGGACTTTTTATTCCTGTTTTAGGAAATTCTTTAGCTGTTATCTTGATTTCTTTCTCCTTTTTAGGTATTGGAAATACCATTATGCAAGTAGCAGCTAATCCCTTGTTAATGGATGTGGTTCCTGCTGATAAAGGATCTGGATTTTTGAGTTTTTCGCAATTTATGAAATCTCTAGGTTCGATGGTTGGACCTTATGTGGCAGCTGTTGTAGGTCCATCTCTGGCTGGGAGGCTGGGTTTTGAAGGTGAAGGTGCCTGGAGATTTGGATTATACCTGTTTGGAATCATTGCGTTTGCTTCATACGTGTGGTTGCAAATAACTGATATTGAAGAAACAAAGAGTAAGGGTGCTCAGGTATCTTTTAAATCGTGCATTCAATTATTGAGCAATAGATACATCGCCTTAATGGTTTTGGGGATATTTGCCATTGTGGGTGTCGATGTTGCCATAAACTCTAATATTGGAACTTTCCTTCATCTAAAAATAGGAATGGGAGAAGAAACAGCCAAATACGGTAAGTCGGTTTATTTCTTTGCAAAGATGGTGGGGACCTTTATGGGAGGTGTCCTGTTAATGAAGGGTAATGCAAAGGTTTTTCTCCGGATATCAACACTTGTTGCCTTGGTATTTGTTGGGGCACTTACCTTGGTTCAGAATGATATTGCGGCATGGATATTAGTAGGCATAGTAAGTTTGGGAGTATCTAATGTATTCCCGTTGATTTTTTCCATTACTGTCGGTAATTTTCCGGATCGTTCCAACGAAATATCAGGCTTGATGATGATGGCCATCTCGGGTGGAGCTATTTTTCCGTTTTTGGTTGGTTTAGCCATGAATTACAATGTGAATGGTGGGCTTTGGATAATAGGTGGGTTGATGGCTTTTATTTTGATTCTTAGTGTTGTGAAAGTAAACCCAAGAGTACAGTAAAAGGATTTATTGCGAATTGAAATGAATGCTGATTAGGTGCTATTTAAACTTGTTGAAACTTACCTTAGTAGTACGGTTTGTTATCATAACAAGTTGTTGGTTATAAGCAATTTTAAATCTCATGAGAATATCAGGATACATCATTTAGATCAAAAGATAAAATTTAATAACACGAAAATAAACACATTAATTTTTAAAGTTATGTTTAAGAGAGAGGTGCAGCAATGCTTACTTATACTACTGGCCGTTAGTTCGTTTGTGACAGCACAAATAAATATTACGCCTGCTGATCCTGCATATTATGCAATGGACAGAGAGCATATTCTTTTTGATGATTCACAAGTGTTATTGGTAAATTATAGAGGGAGCGTTTCCCCAAAACAGTATAGTATTACTCAATTTACGAATGTGCAATTTCAACCATTTCAGGCCCAGCGCTATAATTTTAATCTGAACTTCTTTGATAAGGGGACTGGGCGTTTAATTGAAGACGATGTGCCAACAAAATGGAAATCTTGGATTGATGACGGTGAAAGTTATGATCCTTTAGGATCTAATTTTCGACCTAATGCTCCTTCTGTTATGGTTACTCAGGATGAGAAATGGCAACCTAATCAATACTTCCGTTCTGCTACCTTCCATAAGGAGTATGATCATACTTGGGTTAGTTTTTCAGCAAAAAGCTGGACTAATGTAGCTTTTGACGATGATGAGGTCTTTATTAAATTGAAGTTGACCAATCGTAGTTTAAAAGATTTAGATATGATCTTAATACCTAATCAGGTAGCAGATCATATAGTTTGTCATTTTAAGGAAGGTTCTACTGTAGCTGATTCTATTGATGCATTTACAATAGGCAGTTCAACTGCTCATGTTAGGGTTTCTTCTTCAATCAGTAAGATAAGTGATCGTGGATTTGAAATTAGCATTGCTCCAGGGAAATCGGAGACCTATTATTTTGCTGTAAAGTTTTATGAAGCAACGGACAAAGCTCCTGAAATTGTTCAGAGTGATATTAAGAGCAGAATGGTGGCAGCAGATAAAAAGACCCGTGAAATGTTGAATTGGGCCTATAATCAACTTCCGCAGTTCACAAGCGATAACAAACAATTAGAAGAGTACTATTATCGTTGTATGTTGTCGGTTTTGATGTGTCGGTTTGAAAACCCAAATTATATTTCAGATGTATTTTGGGCTGTTGGAACATGGCCATTTACAATAAGCTGGGATAATTCTTATTCCTCAGATGTTTTGGCAATGCTTGATCCGGAAAGTTTGAAAGGAGCTATTCTTACAGATTTTGAACATGTAAAAATGAAAAGGACATATGTGGGCTGGAACGGAGCTTATTGGGATAATTTATACATCCAAGAGCCTTTTGCTTTACAGATTATGATAGAGGCCTATTTTAGACATACGGGTGATTACAGATTGTTCGAAGAAGAAGCATCGGGAAAATCAGTTTGGGAATGGATGCAAGGTTGGGTGGATGAGCTACAAGAAAATTACACCAACGATTTGGGTTTGATCGATGTGGGCTACAATACTGAAAAGATTATCGAAATTAGAACTGACGGTTATAATCACGCTGTTCCTATTACAAATACATTAACTATTGATTTGCTTTATACGATGGCTGAATGGGCGAAGAAATTAGGAGATAGAAGAATGCAAAAAAAGTATTTTGCAGATGCAGAAAGTTTAAAGGTGTTGGTTGATAAATATCTTTGGAATGATGAACTTAAGTGGTTTGATAACTTATATCCTGATGGAAATAAAGAGACCATTTGGACTTATCATCTTTTTGATATGTTAGGAGCTGATTATCTTTCGGATAAGCAAATTTATGGTTTGGTAAGTCATCTGCAAGAAGGTGAATTTCTGGGCAGGTTTGGTGTTTATTCTATTGCCCGCAGAGATTCGGTTCATTGGGATTTAATTGATTCTGATTGGGGCGGTGGTGGCCAATACGCAGGAATGCCCGGCAGAATATCTCGTAACCTTTACAAAAAAGGCTTTGCCGGAAAAGGTTGGGATGTATTAAAAAGAAACATGCGGTATGTTGATTACTTTCCTTATTTACCTCAAAATCCAAGAATAGATACACCAGAGCAAGATTTATCATCCATGCCTGTTCAGATTGCTGCAGGCGCAGGAATGGAAGCCATTATATTTGGGACCTTTGGACTTACCATGGAGGAAGGTCAATTAACAATCAAGCCTTTCAATCATGAAGATATAGGGAAAGCTACTCTTCAAAATATCAGGTACAATGGTAAAATATATGGCATCCAACTTAATAGGAAAACTTTTTCTGTATTTGAAAATAAAAAACTGATTGCAACTAAGTTTTATGGTGAAAAAGTGGAGTGTAAATAATAGTCTTGTGTGAATTAAATGCTCCTTAATGGAGATTGTTGTGTTGAGTGTTTGGTGTGTGGATTCAAGATTTTAGTTAAGGAAGTAATATTGAAAAAATCTATATAAATCATGAGAATTAGTTTATTAATTGGCTTAATGGCAACTGTTCTTTTTGCTTGTAATTCAAAATCAACGATAAGTAAAGAACTTAGAGCTTCTATTCAGAGCAATGAAAGTTTTGCATTTGTAAAGAAGAAAGCATTGGAGGTGGTAAAGACTGGTTTTAATGCTGGAGATGGTTATGGTGAAGTTTGGATTCGGGATTATAATACATTTATAGAGTTATCGGCTGAAGTTTATCCTAAGGAAGAACTGAAGGAGAATCTTCGTGTGTTTTTTCGCTTACAGGGTAATGATGGGAATATAATTGATGGTTTTATTCCAAAAGAAAAGGCTGAAGACGTTGAAGGTGGATATACCTATATTTATAATGATTTAGAACCTGTTTATTGTGGGCACAAAAACACCGTAGAAACAGATCATGAGTCCTCTTTGGTGCAGGCTGTTTATAAGTATGTACGCAAAACGGGTGATAAAGCTTTTCTGGGAGAAAAGATAGGAGACAAAACAGTAGCCGAAAGATTGCAATGGTCTATGGAATTTTTGATGAACCATAGATGGAGCAAAGCATATGGCTTGGTATATGGTGCTACCACAGCCGATTGGGGTGATGTTCAGCACTGTCATCCTTGGGGTGTTTATGTTACCGACGAAACAAAATATTGTATTGATATTTATGATAATGCCATGATGGTCATTGCGTTAAATAATATCATGGAACTACTCCCTGAAACGCAGCAAAAATGGTTGCCTATTCGAAATAATATGGTTGATCATATAATGAAAACCCTTTGGGACAATGATAAGCAGAAATTTATTCCTCATGTTTACCTGAAAGAATCTCCTTATCCTGTTGATTTTAATGAGAATGAGATCTTCTATCATGGGGGAACGGCGGTGGCCATTGAGGCTGGCTTATTAAGCAAAGCGCAAATTAAAGTTTCCTTGGATAAGATGATTGCCAATGTAAAAGCTTCTGGTGCCGGCTCCATTGGTTTAACGATGTATCCTCCTTATCCTAGTTGGGCTTTTGAAAATAAAGGTATGGTTCCTTATGGTTATCAGAATGGAGGAGATTGGACATGGTTCGGTGCCAGAATGATTCAGCAATTGGTAAGGTATGGTTTTTATCAGGAAGCATATGACCAATTGGTGCCAATGACTGACAGAGTCTTGAAAAATAAAGGGTTCTATGAGTGGTACACGGTTGATAATAAACCAACAGGATCAGGCACTTTTAGAGGGTCGGCAGGCGTATTGTACAAAGCTATTGAGATGTTGGAAGGTGCTGTTGAAAAATAGAATTGAGCATTGGATATATGAACTATGGATTAAGGGTGGAGAATGAAGGTTCTTATGTTTAATTGTAAATAGGTATAATGAAGGTGTCAAATTACAGTGTTTATGTATGGCAAGTGTTTATGCCTAGTCTATGAAGGCAGGGAGTTTGAAAATGTGATATTTATATAATGATGAAAAAAATAAGAGAAACAAAACAATTTCTTCTGCCAACAACTAAGCAGGAGGTAGAAAATGGTACCTATGATATTTATCCCAGCCTAAAAATGGAGGGAGGTAAAATTAGTACTGATATCCGTGAGTTGGCAGAGATGGTGGTGGATGAAAAGGTGGTGCTTATCGATGGCTTTGAAGGTGTTTTTTATGACAAATATGCTTCGGATCTAGAAGATATGCTTGTACAGATGGGGAAAAAAGTAAACTTTATCTTTACTTCTCAATTAATGAAATCATCATCAGAAATTGATGATATGATTGCTCCTTTTTTAGGGGGTGATGATCCCATATTTGGAAAAAGGACTAGTCTGAGGTTGATGGATTTTTTTGTGGAGGAAAGAATTAAAAATATAAAAACAGATCCTCAATATGATATTAATATTGTTATTGGTACAGGAGCCACATTATCGGCCTTGAAAGGATATGTTATTTATATAGACCTGCCCAAAAATGAACTCCAGTTTAGAGCTCGGGCTGAGTCGGTTTGTAACCTTGGAGCTGATAAGCCATTTGCGAGTAAAGCGATGTATAAACGATTTTATTTTGTGGACTGGGTGGTGCTGAATGCACATAAGGCAGCAATTATAAACGACATTGATATGGTAGTAGACGGCCAGCAAACGGATGTAGTTGTATGGATGAAAGGAGATGACTTTAGGAAGGGCTTACAAAAAATGTCTGAAAATGTATTTCGAGTTCGTCCTTGGTTTGAACCTGGAGCCTGGGGAGGTCAGTGGATTAGGGATAGAATAAAGTCGTTAAATCAGGATGTGATCAATTATGCCTGGTCCTTTGAATTAATTGTTCCTGAAAACGGCCTTTTATTTGAGAGTGATGGTAAGTTATTAGAAACTTCGTTTGATTGTTTGATGTTTCAGCAGTATCAATCAGTTTTGGGTGTACATGCAGAGCAGTTAAAATATGAGTTTCCTATTCGTTTCGATTTTCTTGATACTTTTGGAGGAGGAAACCTATCTATTCAATGCCATCCTCAATTAGATTATATCCAAAAGCACTTTGGAGAAACTATTACTCAGGAAGAAACTTATTATATCTTAGATGCAGGTAAGGATGCAAAATGTTATTTGGGATTACAAGAAGATATAGATCCAAAGGCTTTTGAGGCGGATTTAAAATATAGTTACGAACATAAAAAGGAAATTGATATTACCAAACATGTTCAGATACATGATTCTCATAAACACGATTTATTTTTGATTCCTCCTGGAACCATTCATGGTTCCGGAACAGAAAATTTGGTGCTGGAAATAAGTACAACTCCGTATATCTTTACTTTTAAGATGTATGATTGGCTTCGTGTAGATTTAGATGGGAAACCTCGTCCAATTAATGTAGAAAGAGGGATGGAGAATCTTTCTTTGCATAGAAAAGGGCAATATGTAAAGGATAAACTAATTGCCAAGCCGTTATTGATTGAGGAGGGTGACGATTGGAAAAGATATCACTTGGCCACTCATGAAAAACATAGTTATGATGTCGAACGGTATCATTTTAGTTCTGGAATTAGTGTGAAAACAAATAATCGATGTCATGTTCTTTCTTTGGTCGACGGAAGTAGTATTGTTGTTGAGACAGAGAAAGGAATGAAGCAGCGCTTTACTTATGCAGAAACATTCGTGATTCCAGCTGCTGCGGGTTCTTATAGAATCATTAATGAATCGGCTGAAGAAGCTATTGTTGTGAAAGCTTTTATGAAGTAACTTTTACATCTCGTCATTACGAATTTGAGGAACGAAGATGAAGTAATCTTAAATGGGAGTAACTGAAGAAGAATTAATTAGAAATAAAATGAATAAAACTACATTATTTATATTCATTGCAGGTTTGTTATTTATATCCAATACGCTGCAATCCAAAGTAATTTGGCAAATTGGTGAGAACGATCATTCAGCCTCAGAATTTGCTTTGTCGGACAATGGTTATGCCAACTATATTGCCAATGATTTTGGTTGGGAAGATAAATACTTTTTGGTGGGACATTCTGATGAGAAAACAGATTGGCCTTACATTATTCCGGGTACAAGTGATACATGGGGTGGCACCTGGGGAACTTCGGGCTGGCGTTCAAGTACTTTGAATATATTGTTCGGAATAGATGAGTTACCCACCAACGGCGCGTGGAAACTTACGGTAGATATTTTGGATTATAATGTTGAAGATCGACCTTTGTTTAAAGTATTGGTTAATGGTAGGGCATGGAAATATAGGCTGCCATTATTAGAGGGTAGCCATAAAATAGACGAGCAACCTGCTGATTCATCCGAGTATTTGATTGAAATTCCTTTGTCGTCATCTCTATTAAAGCAGGGTGGTAATGAGATTACTTTCACTACTTTGGAAGGTTCGTGGATTAAGTTTGATGAGATAAAATTAGAAGGGCCTGCTAATGTAGTGTTGATACAGCCTAATCAAGTGTATTTGAGAGATATAAAGGCTGCCGATTACGAGGTGGATGGATCGCAACCCTTGTTATTGGATGTTGAGCATTTGAATGGAAAACCGTCCATGACTGTAATGCTGGATGGAGATGAAATATTTAATGAAGAAATTGAACAGAGTAGATATATTTTTGAAGTTCCCATGCCTTCTGTACGAAAAAAACAGAAAAGCAAGTATGAAATTTTTGTTGATGGAAATCGGATTGCGTCAGGTAATGTTCTTAGAAGTCCCCAAAAAAAGATTACTCCAGCTGGCTATGTTGATACAAAAATGGGAACTGGTCATTCTCGCTGGATGATTGCACCGGGACCTTGGATGCCTTTTAGCATGGTTAAGCTAAGTCCCGATAATCAAAATGATGCTTGGCAAGGAGGGTATGAACCGGTCTTTGAATCCGTAGGTACATTTTCTCATATCCATGAATGGACGGTGGCAGGTTTGGGTACCATGCCAACCAATGGGCCATTGAAAACATGGGTAGGTGATGAAAAAGATGTGGATAGTGGATATCGTTCTCGCATCAATAAAGAAACAGAAAAGGCACCACTTGGTTATTATAGTGTTGATTTGATTGATTATGATATTAAAGCTGAATTAACTTCGACTACGCGTTGTGGGTTTCAGCGTTATAGTTTTCCGAAAGATCGTGATAGTTCCAGGGTTTTGCTTGATTTGGTAATTCCTGCAGAGTATCATTTTAACTCGGTTGAGGCCTATGTTAAAAAGGTGAGCGATAAGAGGATAGAAGGCTATAGTCATCAACTTACCCCAAATACTTGGGCTGGAGGAATTAACCAGGAGTATGTTGTTTATTTTGTCGCTGAATTTGATCAACCCATCGCAGATTTTAAAATATGGACGGAGGATGGTGTGCAGAAAATGACTTCTATTAAAGTGAAAAATGCTGAAGATATTGGAGCTATTGTGGAGTTTAATACCAAGAAAAATAATGTTGTTCAACTAAGAACTGGAATATCGTATGTGAGCATTGAAAATGCGAAAGAAAACTTGGCTAGTGAAATTACAGAGCCATATAACTGGGATTTTGAATCGGTTCGACAAGCCAATGTGGATGCCTGGGATAATTTAATTGGACGCGTAAAAATTACATCGAATAATCAACTTGAAAAACGTAGGTTTTATAATTGCATGTACCGTTCACTTTGTAGTAGAAATATTTTTAGCGACGTAAATGGAGAATGGCGAGATGCTGACGAAAAAATTCAGAAGATGGAAGATCCTTCTTCTCCAGCCTTAGGTTGTGATGCTTTTTGGAATACTTTCTGGAATTTGAACCAATTCTGGAACCTGGTTACACCGGATTGGAGTAATAGATGGGTGAAATCGCAGTTAGCCATGTATGATGCAGGTGGTTGGTTGGCCAAAGGTCCGGCTGCCATGGAGTATGTTCCGGTAATGGTGGCAGAGCATGAAATTCCATTGATTGTTGCTGCTCATCAAATGGGTATCAGGAATTATGATGTGGAAAAGGCTTTTGAGGCAGTCAAGAAAATGCAAACGACACCAGCTAGAACTGTTGGTGGTGGATTTGCAGGAAACCGCGATTTGGTAACTTATTTAAAGCATGGTTATGTGCCTTATGATGAGGGGCGTTTTTCCAACTCATTGGAGTATGCCTTTGATGATTGGACAGTCTCGCAGCTGGCTAAATCACTCAATAAAGATGCTGATTATAAGAAATTCTTGAAAAGAGGTAGCAACTGGAGAAACGTTATCGATAGCCAAATAGGTTATGCACGTCTAAAAGATTCTAAAGGAAATTGGAAAGAGGATTTTGATCCGTATAAGTCAGGAGCCAATCATCATTATGTGGAAGGTAACGCTTGGCAGTTGACCTATTTCGTTCCTCAGGATGTGCCTGAATTGGCACAGGTGATTGGAGTAGATCGTTTTGTGGATCGTTTGGATTGGGGATTTAAAGAGAGTGATAAAACTCGTTATAATGGTATGAACGACCAATATTGGAACTATCCGGTTATTCAAGGAAATCAGCAGTCGATGCATTTTGCATTTTTATTTAACTGGGTTGGAAAACCATGGCTAACACAGAAGTGGAGCCGGTCAATTATTGAACGTTATTATGGTTATGGCGTTTCTAATGCCTACTTGGGAGATGAAGATCAAGGACAGATGAGTGCGTGGTTTGTGATGGCTTCTCTAGGTTTGTTCCAGACAGATGGAGGATGTAGAACCGAGCCGGTTTACGAAATTGCAAGCCCACTATTTGAAAGGGTTGAAATAGATCTTGGAAAAAGGTTTGGTAGAGGTGATACGTTTGTCATTGAAGCTAAACATGCTTCTCGATTAAATAAATATGTTCAGTCGGCTACCCTAAATGGTAGAGAACTAAAGGATTTTAAGTTCCCTGCTTCCGAGTTGTTAAAGGGTGGTAAGCTGGAGTTGACGATGGGAGCATTGCCTAATAAGAGTTGGGGTGTTGTTAAACCCCTGAAATGAATTAGAAAATAGAGCAAAAAAAAGGCCGTCTTCTAAAGAAAAGAGACGGCCTTTTTAGGTGTGTTAAAATTTAGTTTAGTCCTAATCTTTTTTTAGCTTTTTCTTTATCGAAGGATGCTTTTTTGAAAGGATGTGCTTCTGTGTTGATGATATAGTCATCCAGATTAAAAGTTCCATCAGCATGTGTAAAAGTTAAATACAAATATTTCATAGTTTCAGCAAAGAAAAATGTAGGCATATAATCTTTTTTCTTCATGGTTCTAACGTCTTCTACAGATGAAAAAGCCACATCCGTTTTACAATATTTTTTAATGTCACTCCAATATTGTTCTACCATTTGGTAGTACTTTTCTTTGCCAGTGTAATGGTATAGGTAATAGGCCGATTCTATGATCTCTGGGTTTAGATCATAGACCGGGTAGGTAGGTATGGCTTTGTCATAGTCATATATCATTGGTTCTAGGCCATATCTATTCCAAAGCCAGTCCCAAGTCGTTTGGTTCTTCTCAGCTCGTTCCATGTCACCAGCTAAGGTAAGTACTGCGGGCCAAAAAGCATCGTACAGGGTTACTATTCCTCCTTCAATAATAGTGGGGTTATCTGGATACATGCGATTTGTTTTCTTCAGACCGGTATTCATATCTACGCGTTGATACCACAGTGAAGTGTCACTTTCATCTACTAAATATGTATTTACCGCTTCCAAACTTTTTTCCCAGATAGGTTGTAACTCTTTGTCGTTGAACAGAAGATAACTTTTGGCAAGATATTCATAGTATGAATCAATCCCTGCACAAATATGACTACTGTTATTCAGCCATTCTCCAGTTTCCACATTGATGTTTTCACCCACTAAATTGATTTGTGAAACGCGTTCCCAAACTGCCATATTGGCTTTTTTTGCAGTTTGGTAATAAATGGGGTTCTTGGTGTAATAGCTAAGAATACCCATCTCGAACATGTAAGATGCTGCTTCCGCAACATTCACCTTTTCTCCCTTAACCTCCCCAGTCTTTAAATTGAAGAAGTAGTAGGGGATGCCTGTTGGTGAATCAAAGGCTTTTAACATACGTTTGCCAAAGTCTTCTGTTTTATCCAGTATTTTCTGGTCGCCTGTATATTCATACATGGCTAACATGCCTCCTAAAATTCGAATATTTACTTCAAATGTTTTTACAAATAGGTCCTTATCCCAGAAGATGCTGTCTGTTACATATCTTTCCACTTCTTTGGCATAAGCGTCTAATCCCATTACTTTCATGGTGCTATATGCGTCAATGGGGGAGATGTGTAATGATTCTTCATACCAGTCTTGATGACTTTTGGAGAGAGGCAGTAATACATCATGCCCCCATGCATACTTTTTATATCCCTCCCAACTGCGTATGAATTCGTCTTTTACATCTTGCGCCAGTACATTTAATTTATCTTCTTTTTTGTGGTCCTGCGTTTTGTTGTTGTTTTGACACGATATAAGGCTCAAAACTACAAAGGTAAATACAATAGATAGTTTATTCATTTTTAAAATTTATTGGTTTTTTTAAGAAAAAATTGATCCTCAGCATTCATTTTCAATGCTTACATGTTTAATCATTAATGAAACTTCACTATGTGATGCAAAGCTACTGTCAATGTGGGATGGTAAAAAATTTTATTTTTGGAGAGAGAAGTGAAAAAGTTGCTCTATGACGATGTGTAACTTTTTAATACGATTCTTCTTAAAATATTTTATGATTTTTTTTTCGAAACTCCACTGGCGTACATCCGGCTTGTTTTTTAAATAAACGGTAGAAATAGCTTACTGATTCAAAACCGCAATTGTGACAAATAGTTTTGATGGGAGAGTTTGTCATTGATAGTTGTTGGCCTGCGTAAAGTAATTTGGCCTTTATAACGGTTTCGGTAAGGGTTTGTTTTAGGTGTTTTTGGAGCATCCTGTTTACATGATCCACAGATCTTTCGGTCAACGCTACAAAGCCTTGGATTCCACCTTTGAATTTTTCTGGTGTGTTATAATTTTCCAATGCATAAGCTAGCCAATGTGGAATGTGGGACTGTTCTCCTTTGATGGTGTTTGCTAATCTGAATATATGAATCATGATATAATCCAGTTCTAAAATACCTCTGGGTTGACTGATAAGGCGGTCTGTAATAGCAGATAGTTCGTTAAGTTGGTCTATATCCAATTGAACGGTAAATGGAAGATCCTCTTTCAGCCAGAAGCAAGAATTATTGTTGGAGAAGTATCTTTGCTTGTATGATTGGAGATTGTTTTTGTCAAAAGCGATATTGGTAATGACCAGATTCTCATGGTTCTTGTCTAGTTTGAAAGTGTGTTTGTCATTGGGGCGAATCATGCATAACGTACCCTTTGTTAAGGGCACTTCTTGTTGGTTGATCAAATGAATGCCATTTCCTTCTTTGATCCAGAACACTTCAGCGAATTCATGATTGTGGAGTCGTAGGTCATTTTTTGAGTGAATCGTTGTACGAGCGATGTGAAAGGCTTCTTGTTCAGTAGCGATAAAATTATTTAACTGAAATTTTTTTTCAAGCATAGGAAGAATTTGTGATTCTTGTGCTAATTTAGTAAATGGAATTAATATTAAATAGAAGTAAGGTGCTATTTTATAATCTTTATGCTGGTTGGTGGAATGAAATTATTATTCGATGACAAGTTTTAGTTGGGTTTTAACGATGTTAGACGGATGTGAAGGCTTAATTCTGTTAAATTTATGAACTGAATTGAATTCTTATTCAATTGATCTTATTTTAATCACTTAATTGACAATGATGAATAAATTTTTATTTCTTTTAAATACTATTGTTTTACTGGTTTTAATGGCGTGTAGCAATAGAAATCCGGAAATGCATACCGTCATTTCTCCCGACGAAAATATTGTCTTGAATTTCCAATTGAAAGAAGGTAGTCCTTATTATGAGGTATATTATAAGGGGGATACAATTATTAAGCCATCTATGTTGGGTTTTGTGTTTAAAGATGAGCCTGCATTAAAGGATCAATTTAGCGTATTAAGTTATGAAGTTTGTGAGGTCAATGAAACCTGGCGTCAGCCTTGGGGGCAGACGAAAGAAGTGCAGGATATACATAATGAGTTAAAGATTAATTTACAGGAGCTTAATGAAGAAAATCGTTTGTTAACATTGTATTTTCGTGCCTTTAATGATGGAGTTGCTTTTAGATATGAGTTTCCCGAGCAGGAGCGTTTGAAGAATTTTGTCATTATGGATGAATTAAGCGAGTTTAACGTTTCTGGGAATCCCCTTACCTGGTGGATACCGGCAGATTATGATACATATGAAAAGCTTTACCAAAAGACTACAATGGATAAGGCCGAGTGGGTGGCTACTCCTTTAACGATGAAAACGGCCCATGGTGTTCATTTAAGTATACATGAGGCTGCTTTAACCAATTATGCAGGCATGACACTTAAACAAAGTACCGTAGGGAAATTTCAAGCGGAACTGGTGCCTTGGAGTAATGGAGATAAGGTACGCGCAAGTACCCCTTTTGTAACACCTTGGCGGACCATTCAAATGAGTCCTTCTGCCAGCAAATTGATAGAAAGTAACCTGGTATTGAATTTAAATGAACCCAATAAAATTGAAGATGTGTCATGGATTGAGCCCATGAAGTATATAGGTATTTGGTGGGGGATGCATTTGGGGACGGAAACATGGTATGCAGGCCCTAGGCATGGAGCTACAACTGAAAATGCAATGGCACATATCGATTTTGCAGCTGCGCATAATATTCAAGCGGTTGTTATTGAAGGTTGGAATGCTGGATGGGAAAATTGGGGTGGAAAAGATGCTTTTGATCATATAACGCCTGCCAAAGATTACGACTTAAAGAAAGTAACAGCTTATGCTAAAGAAAAGGGTGTCATGCTAATAGGGCATCACGAAACGGGAGGCGATATACCTGCATACGAAAAGTACGTTGAAACAGCCTTTCAACAGTGTGCTGACAACGGAATGTTTGCTGTAAAAACCGGATATGCAGGAGGTATATACCCTAGAGGAGAACATCATCATGGTCAGTTTATGGTTGAGCATTACCGAAAGATTGTAGAGTTGGCTGCTAAATACAAAATAGTGCTTGATGTGCATGAGCCCATTAAGCCTACAGGAATCAGGCGAACATGGCCTAATATGATGACACGTGAAGGAGTAAGAGGTATGGAATGGAATGCGTGGAGCGACGGTAATCCCCCTTCGCATACAGTTACCATTCCGTTTACGCGTGGATTGGGTGGCCCCATAGACTATACGCCTGGAACTTTTGACTTATTATTTAGGAATGCTGGAGAACGTATCAGATGGAATACTGATGATATAGAACGCACCAGAACGCATTCTACCTTGTGTAAGCAATTGGCTAATTTTGTGATTCTCTATAGCCCCCTTCAGATGGCAAGCGATTTGCCTAAAAATTATGAGGGACATCCTACTTTTCAATTTTTTGTGGATTTTGATGCGGATATTGATGAGTCAAAAGTAATTAATGGTGAGGTAGGTGAGTTTATTACCGTGGCTCGACGTGTTGGCGAGAATTGGTTCTTGGGATCAGCTACCAATGAAAAGGCCCGAAGCTTTAAAATAGATCTCTCCTTTTTAAAAGCGGGTGTACGATATTTAGCACATGTTTATAAGGATTCCGATGATTCCGATTGGAAGGAAAATCCATATGCATACCAGATTGAAACCATTGAAGTGGGGCAGTCGACTGAATGGGAAATAGTGTTGGCTCCCGGTGGAGGACAAGCTATCTATTTTGAGAGGATGGAATAAGTATTTAATTTGTTAAGTGAGTATGATTCTATTGTAAGAAAATAGATGCTTTGTTCTTACCGTATTTCGTGCTTATTGATTTGTAGAATATAGCTGATTTTTATATTCAAATAGTTGTATTTTAATTCTATTTGTTCAATCTTGCTTTTTTGAAAAATTAATCTACAATCAATGAAATTGAAATTTACATTCTACCTAAGTTTGATGATGGCTTTGTCTGTCTTTAATGCATGTAATCGTTTTAATCCGGATGACTATAAAAACAGCGCTTTATCAGACGAACAACGTGCCGAAAATTTATTGCGTCAGTTAAATCTTCAGGAAAAGATCAGTCAGATGCGTATTTTTCATGCAGGTAATCGAATACATCTCAACAAACAAGGGGAGCTGTCTTTAAATGATGAGGCTAAAGATTATATCGAAAATGGGATTGCCGGTATAAAGAATGCCGGAACGGGATATGCTCCCCGGCAAGGAGCTGATTTATGTAATCAGCTTCAGAAGTATATTATAGAAAATAACCGCTTTGGTATTCCTGCAATGTTTATTATTGAATGTTATAATGGCGTTGAAGCGAAAGGAAATACCCATTTTAGCCGACCTCTCACAATGGCTTCGTCGTTCAATACTGAGTTGGTTAAGAAGTTATGGGATGCACTTGGGCGTGAGGCTCGGGTACGGGGATTGCATATGTGTCACTCTCCGGAGGCAGATTTGGTGAGAGACCCTCGTTTTGGCCGAATGACAGAAACATTTGGAGAGGATCCTTATTTGACTTCACGCATGGTGGTGAGTGCTGTGAAGGGTGTGCAGGGAGATAATGTGGGGTTGAGAAGTACGCATATTGGAGCGGTAACTAAGCATTTCGCTGGTTATGCACAAGTGCAGGGCGGAACGAATTTTGCTTCCGTACAGATATCTCCACGAAGTTTTATTGATGAAATATTACCTCCTTTTAAGGCGGCTGTTAAAGAAGCTAAAACATTGGGTATGATGGCATCGCATGCAGATATTAATGGGGTGGCCAGTCATGCCAATGGCAAGTTATTAACTGATACGCTGAAAAAAAACTGGGGTTTTGATGGATATGTGGTTTCTGATGCAACTGATATTGAGCGTCTTTATCACTTTATGAAGGTGGCCGAGTCATTTGAGGGGGCGGCCGAGATGGCGCTGAGAGCAGGTATGGATATAGACCTTTATGGCAATGAGGGTTTTGCCTTATTGGAACATATGGTAGATGATCAGCCGGATTTACTAGCGTTTATTGATGAGGCTGTTAGAAGGGTCTTGTTAACGAAGTTTAAGCTAGGTCTGTTCGATAACCCTTATGTGGATGTTTCTGCGGCTCAGCAAAAAACAAGATCCAAAGAAACATTAGATTTGGCTTTGGAAGTGGACCTGGAATCCATCATTCTTTTAAAGAATGATAATAAAACTTTACCTATAGATCCTATGGCTTATAAGCATATTGCAGTCATAGGACCCAATGCCAGTAAAGGAAATATGAAGGCTCTCAAAAACCACCTTCCTGCAGAGGTCAAACTGAGTTATGCTAAAGGATGTGGAATTACTAAGCCGCAACGAATACCTGCTCTTTACAGTTTAGAAGAGGATAAACCCTTGATAAAAGAGGCAGTACAATTGGCGCACCAGGCAGATATTGTTTTACTGTTTGTGGGAGGTGATCATAAAACGGCCAAAGAGGCATATTTTGTTTCTGACGAATATGGAGATAGAGCAGATCTAGATCCTGTGGGGCAACAAAATTTATTACTGGAGGAACTGAAGAAGACTGGGAAAAGAATAATTGTCGTTTTGGAACATCGTAGAACTTTGTCTATTGACACAATTGAAGAGAAGGCGGATGCCATCATAGATTGCTGGGATTTAAGTGAGCGAGGTGAAGAAGCAATTGCAAAAATATTGCTGGGTGAGGTAAATCCTTCCGGAAAATTAACGGTTACGATACCTCAGTCTGTAGGTCAGCTACCTGCTTATTATTACCAAAAGCATATCAATTATAAAAAAGGTTATTTGTTTGCCCCCAATGAACCTATATTCCCCTTTGGGTTCGGTTTGAGTTATACGAAATTTCGTTATTCTAATCTAGCTATCTCTGATACCATTGTCAACGTGGGAGATTCAGTGGAGGTATGTGTGGATATTTCTAATGTGGGGGATGTGTTAGGTAAGGAAGTATGCCAGGTGTATTTACAAGATGAATATGCCTCAGTACTACAACCTATTCGTTCACTCATTGGTTTTAAAAAAGTAACGCTTATGCCTGGAGATACAGAAACACTACGTTTTATGATACAGCCCGAGGATATGTCATTTACCGGCGTTAATATGCAAAGACAAATAGAGGCTGGGCGTTTCAATGTTTTTGTGGGGGGATCTTCTGACACCAAACAAATGTTGAGTTATGTTTTAAAGTAGTCGTTGGTCAGAGCTTTTATCCTGTTAGCATATGTTGAAAAGAATAAATTCAGGTTGCTGTATATGTATGAGCAGCAATCTGAATTATATATATAATGAGTCAGATCTGTCCTAACCCATTTTGAGCGTTTTCAACGAATTTCAGCTTTTTTTCAGGCGAAATCGGTCGTTTGGGGGCAGTTTAATTTTGCAAGTAGCTGGTTATCAGTTGTAGCTTTTTCAAAAATCCATTTGTAGTACACAGGGGGGTATTGATTTTGAATAAATTAGATAGTTTCTTTGGGGCATGTATTTCATAGTATCCATGCGCAAAAATCCAGAAACTGGAGTTTACTCTGGTTATTATCGATTGGTTGAGAGCTACCGCAACGAAGACGGTAGGGTATGCCACCGCACCATGGTCAATGCCGGATACTTAGATGATTTGAATGCAGATCAATTAGTTGTAATACAAAAGCTTATCACAGAAAAGGCCGAAAACTGCAATAACCCTTTGTTCACTTATCAAGAAAGTGACGATAGCCTCGTAAATAAGTATGTTGATGAGTTTTACGATATTCTGGTAGCTAAGAAAAAAATTGACATTGTTTCAAAAACAAACAAAAAACAACAGGCAAACAAAGGCAAGGATATTCAAAATATTGATGTCAATAGCATCAAAAATAAAGATGTCCGCGAAATTGGTTCAGAGTGGATGTGCCACCAGGCATTGGAACAACTCCAGTTTGGAGGCTTTCTTGAAAAACAAGGATGGAGCGACCACGATATAAATCTGGCAAAAACACATCTTATTAGCCGAGCCGTATATCCTGCATCCGAACTTAAAACAAGTAAATGGATAAAAGAAAACTCATCGGTATGCGAAATTACGGGAACCGACATAGGAAAAGTTACTAAAGATAAGCTGTATCGGATTTCCAATAAATTATATGAAGTAAAAGAAGCTTTGGAAAACCACCTTTCTGTCAGAACCAACGAACTATTCGACATTAAGGACAAAATCGTATTGTACGATCTTACCAATACTTATTTTGAAGGACGAAAAGAACACAGCAGTATAGCGAAATTTGGCCGGAGCAAGGAGAAACGGAGCGATGCAAAGTTGGTGGTGCTTGCCTTGGTGATAAATGTAGAAGGGTTTATAAAATATTCATCCATACTTGAAGGTAATATGGCCGATTCAAAAACACTTGAAGGCATGATCAACAATCTTCGGGTAAAAACATCCACATCATCAAAAAAAGCATTGGTGGTAATCGATGCGGGGATAGCCACGGATGACAACCTGAAAATGATTGCCTCAAAAGGATATGATTATTTGTGCGTAAGCCGTGTACACCTTACTAAATACACTATTGATGCAAATGCAAAAACGGTATCAGTTTACGATAATAAAAAACGTAAAATTGAATTGTGCCGGGTTAAATCAGAAAGAAACAATGATTATTACCTCAAAGTAAAAAGCGAAGCAAAAAAGCTGAAGGAGCGTTCGATGAACGAGCAGTTCCAAGCTAGGTTCGAAGAAGGACTTCGAAAAATTAACGAAAGCCTGAGCAAAAAAGGAGGCGTAAAACGCTTGGATAAAGTTCATGAACGCATAGGTCGGTTAAAGCAGAAATACCCATCGATACAAAGATATTATAATATTGAAGTCAATGCCCTTGCGGAAGAAAAAGGTACAAGGGGCAAGAAGACACAAAAGCATCCACTTGCCTCGTCAATAAAATGGTCTGTAAAAGAAAACATTGAAATCAATGCTCGTAGTGGAATATATTTTCTGCGCACTTCACTTGAAAACTAGGGAATGTTAGCTGAACTCTGTCCTGTTGTTTTTTTACGATTTCAAATTTGCTATTTTCACTCAAGCAATGCATCACCTTCCCCCTAAAAGACAAAAGCGGCAATATCGTAAGCCTATACGGCAGAAGAATAACCCAAGCCAAAGCCTACACCGCAGAAGTAGGTAAACATTACTATAGTGAGAACCGCAAAGGATTATATCCAGCTTACCCAAATGCAAATACCGAAACCTTAATCATAACCGAGGCAATAATAGATGCAGCTTCGCTGCTGCAATGTATAGACGCACTACCGTGCGTCTCAATACTATCCGCCTACGGAACCAATGGCTTAACCACCGAACACACCGAGGCGGTGAGCCAATTAAAAAACTTACAGGAAGTAATCTTCTTCTTTGATGGAGATCAGGCAGGGCAAAAAGGCGCAGCCAAATACAGCGAAGAACTGGCAAAGCAAGGTGTTAAAACAAGTATTGTTTGCACACCGCCAAACGAAGATGTAAACAGTCTTTGGGTAAACTACGGCAAAGAAGCCATACTGCAATTAATAGAAGAGCGGATTTTAAGCACCGGCAGCCTGATAAATCAATCTTCCTTTTCTTCAATTGAAAAATCTTCAATTGAAAAAGAAATTAAAGTACAGACGCAAAATTTTGCGTCTCAACAGTTAAATACCAACACCCCAAACAAAATCATCTACGAAACTAAAACCGCCCGATACATCATAAAAGGATCTTTACCTAAAACCTTCGACCGTATGGAGGTAAGCCTTGATGCTCAAGATTTAGAAACTGGCTTAAAATATCGCTGCCGTTGCATGAATATCTTTTAACAGAAAGAAAACTTCTAAATAATGAAATAGAAGGAAATTATCTGTTCTATAAAAAGCGTTTAATCCGTGGTATGTCAAGAATAAAGAAGATGATAAACCGCTACAAACCGAGATTGAATAACATAGCACAAATCAGAGCTTTGGTTATTACAAACTGGCTGCAGCATTACAATTTGCGTGAGGTTCAATACATGGCTGGGCATAAATATGTGAGTAGTACAGAAAAATATAGAATGGATAATTTGGAGGATTTACAGAAAGAGTTGGAAAAATATCATCCACTTAAATAAAAATACAATTGATTTTGCAACTAAATATAGTTGCTTTTGCGTATGAGTAAGAAAGAAAAACTAATAGCCAGACTTTTGGCTATGTCATCTGATTTTCATTACGATGAAATGGTTAAGCTCTTAGATTACTTTGGTTTTAAAGGAAGTTTTAATGTAAGATTATCACCAAAGCTTCATCAGCGTGCAGCCTTGTTAGCAATGGAAGATAAAATGTCATTAAACAATTTTGTTGCAGAATCTATCCGTGAAAGAATCTTTAGAGAAACAGGAAACCCAATTTAATCCCACAAACCACCACATTCCACAGCAAATAAAACCCAGCCATGCCGCAGAAAAAGCGGCATTCTCTCTGTTTTTTATTTATTACCCCCTACGCCAGCCCTTCTGTAATTTTTTCCGTGATGCTTTTTGTCTCATGCACATGCAGTACATTGTATTTTGCTTTTTATTTTTGCTTGTTTTTAAGAGACGGATCGTGGCATATTAGTCGCACATAACCAATGGCATTCTCACCACATCCGGTATAAAACAAATACAACAAACCATTGCTATCTTCAAAAAAATAGGGGTCGCGTAGTTGATTTACATTTTCTGGGGCAGTGGATGTTTTAGATGGAGTTGGGGTGTATTGACCACCTTCCCATCCTGGAGCAGCACTAAAGAGCTCTGTGGGAGGATAGCTCGCGTCCCATTTTAACCAGTTGCCAACACTTAGATCAATGGTTGACATCTGGATTCTCTCAGGTGTATCTCCCAGTCTACTGTAAAAAACATGTAACTCATCTCCATAAACTCTGACACTTGTGTGCCGTACGCGTAGTCCTGATGTAATGCCATCATTGACGATGTCGTGTCTAAAAGGATTGTTGGGGTGTGATTGCCATAAAGGAACAGAAAAATCAAAGTCCTCTGGCGCAGACCATGGTTTTGCCGTATTGGGAGCTTTGTAGGGAGTGCCTGAGTTAGATAAGGCAAATATGTTATGTTGATAGGTGAATACCCTAAAGTAGGATGAACCGAGAAAAACAGGCTGGATATGTGCACGAAAATTCAACCCATACTTTGAAGTTGAGACATAGCTTAGTTGTTTTTTCACCCTTTTATCATGAACATAGGTAGATGATCCGCTATGAAAATAAAGAATGATTTGTTGATTTTTATTATCTACTACAACATCCGGAGAGGCTAGGTGGTTGTTGGGGATGGTGATACCATTTTCAAGTTTAATCACATCGTTGCCCAAATCCAATACCCCCCGTTTACCTATTGCAACATCTGCTCCCATCTGGTATAGATGCCATGGCCCTTTTAAGGTGGCGGCCCACGCCATTCGAATATAGCTGCCGTGGTGATGCGCAAAGTATAAGTAGTATTTTGCTTCTGGAGCTGTTCTGTTTTCAGGAGTTATCCATTCCGGAATGCGAATCACGGAGGGGCCATTTATATTTTCCCCTTCTTCAGGAATGCCAGCCGCAGTAAACATTTCTTGCGTAATGATAGGTTGTGAATTTTCATCCCTGATAACTTCATATGTTACCTTGGATTGTGCCTGAAGTGTTATGCTAGTCAGTAGAATGATTATGATATTGTATATTATTTTTTTCATATACTCTAATTAATTACAAATTTTTAAGCCACTATTTCAGTGGAGCTATTAATATTTTTCTCTCTCGGGTCAAGACATATGTAATCTTGACTGTAAGGCGTTTTATTTTTTACAACGCTATAAATTGTTCTCAACATTTTATTTGACACATTATTCATAATTAAATAATGAGGTTTGCCCTCTAACTTTTTCTTTTCGTAATACAGCCTATATTCTTTATTGTGCTTGACAGCAGACTTAGCACCCATATAAAGGAGAGCCTTTAGTTTTCGATCTCCAAACGGGCTTATTTTTGCTTTGCCGACCATCTTTCCTGACGCATTGGGGAAAGGGCAAATCCCCACATATGAAGATGCCTTTCGAGCGGTGTCAATCACAAGAAAGTTCCCTGTTTTAATAATCAAATCCGTGGCTATAACAGGCCCTATTCCTTTTACGCTGACAACTAGTTCATAATTGTCGTTCAGTTCATTGTTTGCCGTTATTATAGCTTCTATTTCACTTTCTACTTCTTCTATCTCTTTGTTTAAATTGAATATAGCTTTATCTGCATATTTATGTGCACTTACGCTTTGTATGGGCACATTGGAACGACCGTGCTCTCCTGTTCTTAAAACCTTTCTTGCCTTCACTAATTGAGAACGCAGTGTATACAAACTTTTCAATTCAACTATCTCTTCTGAATCGTACTGCTTGTATTTTAACTTATCAAAGAATCGCTCTCCATATTCTCGTATTCTAGCGGCATCTATATCATCAGACTTTCCCTTTATCATACCTAGGCTATGCTTTATGGTATAACCCGGTATCAAGGCTATATCTATTCCTAACTGGTTGCATAAATAAACCAATAAGTCTCCATAGGAACCTGTATGCTCAACACACAATACGGCATCTTCTGATACGTTCTCTAAGAACTTTGATATGGCACTTAGTCTGTTCTTCACTTGTTTCTTCTTTTCTTTTCCATTCTTGTCAATAAAGTTTACATCAAACTTTTCCATTGATAAATCAATTCCATATACTTGCATAAACATTTTGTTTTATGCTCCGTATTGAGTGGCTAACATCGTGATAGTGGGTTCTGCCCTAAATACTCTCTGGCTTTTACTCAATAATCTGCTGTTCTTAATATGAAACTTAGATTCAATCTATCTGTTTAATAAAGTTAACGCAGCAGATGGAGCTTTTTAACCAATATAAGGGTATTATTTCTTATTCATTTCTAATAATATTTTACGTACCACAAACTAACGATATGATTAAATTTATTTTTCAATGGTCGATATAATTTAGCAGTCGTGTACATATCTTAAAAATAGGCCTTTTCATCTTTTAACGCGCAAAAAGTATTAGAAAGGCTTATTGACATTAAATTGCTGCCCGTCAAGTTTCCAGCTTACTTGTTTCAATTTGCCATAGCGCTGCTATATTTCATCTAAACAAGTAGTTGAATAAACGTTCTTTAAGATCTAAGTTTATTCGGGTGTTAAGTATCATTTCTCTTGTGATATTAATTCAATGCTTATATGGCCAGATGGGATATTGACCTGTATCCAATTGGGACCGGATGTCACTACTCTAGCTGTATCTCCATTTAATTTCACGGTAGATAGTGCTGGGTAATAAAAAGTCACCTTTGCTCCCTCAGAATTAATTATTCCACGCATGCCAGTATTATTTTCATGATGATTCATGTAAAGTGTTATGGTCTGATCCGCTTCAAAACCAATTTTTATTTTTTGCTTGTTATAAAAGAAAGTGCCTTTCGTGAAGTAAGAAGTAAATTTTCCAGAAACAGTTCTGAATAAGATATCTTCTCCCTGGAAGTATTTAGAGTCGTAATGATTAGCCGATGTACCGCTGGAAGTGAGGGCTACATCAACCACTTTTTTTTGTGTGATTTCACTACCCGTATAATCCTCAGACGTAATTCTGGTCATGTGGGCTGTTGGGTGTCTTTTATCTGCCGGAAAAAGAACAGTAAGGATGTTAGCCTTATTGTCAATAATATGGTAGTTAGCGTAAATGTAATCAGCAGCATACGCATATCCCGACCGCGCTTGATTTGCAGTTCTTTTTATTTCGACGGAAGATGGAGGTGTAGCCAGTAGGGTCGTCAAGGTAGCTTTATTTTTAGTGTATATGCGAGGGCCATCAGCACCATCTTCAACTTTTATTTCAGAAAAATATTCAGTTTCGTTTTTTATTACCCTTATATTGGATGAATTGGGATGCCATATCACATTGACAGTTCCTTTGGGGCTGTTGCTCGTCACATGATCCATTACAATGAAATATCCATTTGCACCGTTCGATGGCTGTACAAAAATACCATCTCTAAAGTGTGTTCCGTCAATGGCTGTTGAGCTGGTACCTCTAAAATATTCAACATCTTGTCCAATAAATCCTTCGGTGATTCCATCTCCAGTCTTTGTGGTGTGTCTTTCTCCATTTATCATCAAAGTATTGGACGATTCAGAGTTTGAATGGATAAAGTCGAATGTGGCCTTTACTCCGTCTATGTTAATATCATTGTTAGGCCCATCGTAGCCGGCATTGCGCAATAATATCTCTCCATATCCAGCCATGGCTAAAGCGTTGGTCTCGTAATGGGTATGATACTCTGTATTACCTGTTAAGTTTAACATACTTAAGTACAGTGCATCTCTGGATTGTTCGTCAGTAATCAGCGCTGCATAATTTTTAAACAGTCTACTGGGAGCTAGTTTTGCATCATTGGAATCAAATTTTAGGGGCTTATTTCCAGCCGCTGTACCTGCCATGATGATGTAATTGCTTAAATAGCCAATAAGTGTAGGTTTGTTGATGTTGGCTCCTTCTCGTAATACCCACATGGCGTACTTATAGGCCTCAGGAGAAAATCGTGCAGCCGAAACAATATGTGGTGATAAAATAGTATCGCCTCTTACATGCCATGCTTTCTGGGCTTCCGTGTCGCGGGAATCGCCATATAAGATAATTCTGCCAAATGGTGATACTGCATAACCGTATATAAATTCTTTGAGACCTATGATTCCCGGGTTTGTGTAATACTCATGGTACCCCATATACTCCATGATATCCAACATGGTGTTTTTTGCCGAACGTTCAATACTGTTCCATCGCTGTACACAATATCCGTTGCCAGCGGGTGAAACACCGTCTCCTGGCATGTAGTGTTCTGCTAAACCGTTTTCCCATTGAGCTTTTGCAGTCAAAAAATTATCTTTATCTCCTGTGAATTTGTAATATAACATTCTCATGGCCCAGCCATGTGGATCCCAACGGCCTATTACCAATTGCATGATTTTGCTTTTCACGATAGAATCGTATTTGGCCAGAATCTCGGCCTCTAGGTCGTGGCGGATAACATCCAGTGCTAGCAGGGTAAAAAAGAGCTCATGGGAGCGTACAGATGAGCCTGAGGCGTTTGGTGCGATGTTCATGGTTGTGATGCGGGTATCCAGTTTGTTCCGTATTTGGTCGATGTACCGGGTTTTATTGGCCGGATCAAGAATGTAAGCCAGGGCATTAGCTCCCATTACATCACATGTCTCGGTGCTGGTATTATGAAGAGCACTGGCTTTCATGGCAGCAAATAGGGGTGATTTGTTAGCTAATTCTCTCCAATATGCATAGTCGGTTGTATCCACAATATGGCCATAAGTAAGCTTACCATGTTTCTTGTCAGTAAAGATATCTGAACCCATGGAAGTGTCGTCTTTTCGCATGCAGAACGAATGTATATTATTGTTTCCGGAGCTATTAGTGTTAGGCAGATAGGGATGCGGCTGCCAGAATGATGTCTTATATTCTGTTAAATAAGAAGACTCATTGTTTGCCCAAGTTGCAATAGAGTATGCAAAAAAGAGGCAAAGTGTACATGCTACTATTGGCATTGCTGTATGATTAAATAAATTCATAAAAAGTGATCATTAAACAGCCGTTATCTTTTTCTCTCATTTTATTATTTGAATAATGTGAAACTACGATAAAGGCTGGTATACAAAAAATACAATCATTGGTTTTTATTGATGTTGTACAAAGATAATGTGATTGCCTTTATATAGGCCTACTGAATTTTATACAATCTCAAGGCATTCAGAATGGGATTTCCCGAAACCGCTTCAAACTCGATGTTTATCCCTTTTCCATCGGAAACAGTTATCTCATATTTTTTCGTGATTGCTCTTTCTGCTCCGTATTTTTCTGCGATATTTAGATTGTTTTCAACGGTCTCTCCATTTATGGTTATATTGAATATTCTGTTGGTGACTTCTTCCTTAATAATCTCATGGCCTAAATTGTAGGCTAATTTTTCATGATATATATCCGATACCAGTTCTGCCCAAAGTAAGGATAGGGTATATTTACCATTAGGTACATCAAATTTAACAGCATCTAAACCTACTCGTTGTGATTGGAATATGGGGTCCTTGTCGGTATCTTTAATATTTATGTCAGCACAAGGGAAACTGCCATACTTTGTTTTTTTTCGGTATGGAGTTCCCCCTATATACCCCCAGCTTCCCTTTTGGTATTCTTTTTCCGGAATCCAGATGATATCCAGGAGTCTGTCTTCGAAATATCTTTTTGAACCCAATAATATATTTATTTCAGTAAATGGAAGGGATCTGCTCTTAGGCTTTAAGGGAGCGAGTCTAAAATCAATCATATTTCTGTCGCGATACTTTATTCCGTTCTCAATACAAACCGCTTCCAGTAGATTATCACCATTTACAAAAGGAATATCCCATGACGCTTTGTAGGCGTTTACTTTTCTTTTTCCCATGCTCTTACCATTAGCAAATAGTTCCACTTCTTTTGAATTAGAATATACATTTACCGGTTGTATGCAGTAGTCTCCATCCTCACGAGCTATACCACCACGTATTTTCCATTCCTTTTGTCCTATTTCTAAAACGGTTTCAGCATGCAATGCTGTCTTGTATAAGAGGTAGGAGTCTTTTAATTCTCTGTCTAAACCAACAATTCCTTTGCAGTTTACTGCAGGACGGGCATTGCCACGGAACGCAGAATAAAAGTCGGCCAGGTTCCAGATATTAGCTCCCGCCACAAAATCTCGTTTTAGAATAGTATTTAGGTAGTGTTCGTGATACATGTTTCCATACTCTACTGTATAATCAAACCTTTCAGGATGAAAGGAATGCAAACGGGTATGTACATCTGCACCATATTCAGTTACGATGACAGGTTTGTTGGGTAATTCATTTTTGTGTCTATCCAGATATTTATCAAAACCATCCAATTGACCACCATACCATCCTTGATAGAGGTTCCATCCTACTATCATGGGTATTTGAGTGAGTTTTGCACTGTTATAGGTATCAAAAGCGCCATGATTAGGAATCATGGTGTATCGGGATGGATCTTCGGTTCTAATAACATCTTCTATTTTCTGTGCAAGTTGTGTAACATGATGGAGGTATTTTACGTGTTTTTCTTTGTCTTTTTTAAAGGGAGGACGTAACAATACTTCGTTCATATAAGCCCATATGATCACTGAAGGATGGTTAAAGTTTTGGTTTATCATTTCACGCGCCATATAAAGGCAGTTATCGGTGAACGCTTGTGTTTCTGTTATTTTGTCGATAATAGGGATTTCAACAGAAGCAATAATACCCAATTTGTCACACATCTCCAATATAGTAGGATCTTGTGGGTAATGGGCTATGCGAAGGAAGTTAGCACCCATTTTTTTTAATAACTTAATATCCCGGATATGCATCTCGTCAGGAAGAGCATTTCCCATCCTCAAATAATCTTGATGTCGATTGGTGCCGATTAATTTTAGATGTTGTCCATTTAAAAAGAATCCTTTGTCGGCAGTGAATTCGAACCATCTAAAACCTAAAGGAAGCACTGATTCATCCAGCGTACTACCTGTTTTTACATCTATTATTTGGGTGATTGCCGTGTATAGATAAGGAGATTGTGGCGACCATAATTTGGGTGATTTAATCTCGATATGATTCATCACGATTTCTTTGGTCTCCTTTTTTTCAATGTTTACTTGCTTGTTCGCTGTAATGATGGTTTGTCCCTGTTGGTCAACAATGGAGTAAGTCATCTTTATTGGGCGTTTTGTGGCGGATTGATTGGTTACCAGACTCCGGATATTTACACTCGCCTTGTCTTTGGCAACTTTTGGGGTGGTGATAAAAACACCATCAGATGCATAATTGCTGTTGTTGAAATGTAAATCGTTGGTTTGTACCAAGAATACATCGCGATATATCCCACCCCAAAAGGTAAAGTCAGCCGATAGTGGAGGGATATCTTTATTGTGGCGATTATCTACTTTAATAGCAATGATATTTTTCCGATCATACCCAATATATGGGGTTATTTCAAAATTAAATTGTGTATATCCTCCTTTGTGCTGTCCTACCCATTGTCCATTGACATATATATCTGCAATTTGGTTGACACCTTCAAATAGCAAGTAGCTATGAGCCTTGGCATTCTCTTTGGGTATGAATAATGTTTTTCTATACCAACATACCTTTCTGCTATAGCCCTTTGTCTCGTCAATGGCATCTAGTTTATTCCATGTGTGAGGTATAGTAATGTTGGTCCAAGTAGAATCGTTTAGTTCAATAGCTTCCCCTCCTTCAATGTGAGTACCACAAAACTTCCAGTCTTCGTTTATCGATTGTTTTGTACGGGAACTATATTGTGCCAAGGTATTTGCTCCACAAAAAAGAATATATATAAGGAATAAAGTAAATATTTGTTTGTTCATATTGAGGTTAATTGAGATTGTGTTACGAATTATTTTACGATTATTTTTCCAGTACTTAAGGTTCCCCTTGTATCTTTAATTTTGATAAGGTATATGCCACTGGAAAAACTCTGTAAGTCCAAGGTGTAATCGTTTGTTTTGATTTTGTTGATGTGTTTAATTTCATGGCCGGTTATGGTGTATATTGAAATGTAATCCATGGGGTATTGACAGTTCACGATAGTTTTGTTTTTAGAAGGGATCGGATAGATCAGGATGGAATTTGGTTCATCATTAAGTTCCGTTGTTTTGGTGTAAGAAGAAGGTTTGTGCTCAAAAGGTCCTATTTCAATAGAAGTTCCCAGAGGGATGGATAGCTTGTTAAAATCGACCGATGCGTTAGCTGTGTTATCATCCCATATGCCGGCATCAATCGCAGGAGATTCATCGCTTAGGGTAAAGCCACTTAAAAAAGCAGGATTTATTTCGCCCGTTGGAATTCCTTCTTTGTTTAGTAGAATATAACCACCAGTTTGCTGGGGAGGTACTGTTGCATCTACAAAAAGAGGATCGGTTATGATTTTATGGGGATCAGCAGGATATGGATCATCAGTATAGATGCCATAAAATAAATTATTGGAATAATTGCATCGTTGTACCCTACTGTCTGTCCACTCCACATCGGCCATAAATCGTCCATTATTATTAGAGGTATAGAAAATGTTATTGTTTACATAGGTGTCGGTAGGGCCTGATTGGGTATCGTTATGTAAATGTTGAAATATAAGTCTGTTTATTTCGCTGGCATCATCATAATATACCAGGTTGTTGTATATTTTAGTATGGGTGTTGTTGTTGCATAGGCGAATACTATTATGACCGTTATTGATTAGTATGTTGTATCTGATTATGGTGTTGTCATTGAATGAATCGTCGAATCTTCCTCCTGTTGTTATGATGCCACCATATTGATTGTGATGACAATAATTGTATTCGATGATTGTGTTTTTTGTGCGGATGTCAGAATCAATACCAGCACCATCGCCTTGTCCTTCTACCCACTGGGTATAACAGGATTCGTTGTATCGCCAGATAGCATTCGTGGTTTTAGAATTAAAACAGGCATTGTCTGAGCCATCGCCCAATGAGCAATAATAGAAGAGGTTGTATTCCATGATGGGGTTTTCGGCTGTTCTAACAATGAGCCCCTGGGAATTTATATTTTCGAAACGGTTTCGTTTGATCCATACATTTTTATTGGGTACAAAATTATGCACATAATGCGCATTTGAGGTGCCTTCACTATTATTAGAATCCCAGTCTGAGTCGCTATTCATTTGCGTCCAATGTGAAGAGTTGGCAATACCAGTGTTGGATATTTCATAAAATGAGCACTGATCAATCACCAAGCCGTCGTAATAGGTTTGGATATCATCGCCTCTGACCTCTATCAATATTCCACTGGAACGTTTTTCATCATCTGAATTTCCATATGTTCCGCTAACGCGTCCATCGCTTCCGTTAATATTCGAAAAATCAATCTGTTTAAACTCTAGATGATGGACCACTCCGAAATTATCAGCTAAAACATAAATACCTCGTCTGAGATTGTCCAGTGTTGCGCCTTGGTTTTGTATATCCAGGTTTGATATCTCGATGTATTCCTGGTTAAATAAATAGATGACATTGTACAGTGCCCCATTCCCTTTTAGACAAGGCTTAGTTCCGCTTCCGTATGCGTCAATTACAATGGGCTTATCTTCTGTTCCGGATCCTTTGAAGGAAAGCATTTGTCGTTCCCACGTGCATCCTCGTTTGAGTAAAATACGTGATCCGGCATCAAGGCTAAGTTTACTCAGTTTTGAAATGTTTTTCCAGGCCGTGTCTTCAGACGTACCATCGTTATCATCATTGCCCTCCTCGTTGTCAATATAGAATGTTCCGTATATAGGTAGGGTAGTAGAGGTGGGATAAGGGCTTGTTTGTTCTGCATATAGTATTTCAGGCTGGTTAGTGGCTGCTTCACTGGAATTAAAGGCCACAGAAGTACCTTCATTTTCTTTGAGCACAAGGGTAAGGCTTTGCTGATTATTAGCAATTGCCTTATTAAAATGGTCCGTAATGTCAAAGGTAACAAGGCCTTCGCCTGACAATGGATAAACCCCAATGCGTTCATTGCCGATGGGTTTATTTTTTCCGGTGATACTAGCCTCATCCCATGTTTCCTTATCATTGACACCATAGATTGAAACTAACGTATTACGTAGGACTGTATTTGCAAACATTTTTAATAGCACCGATTGGCGAGGAGTTGTTATATCACTGATGTCAAACATTAAGTAAGCATCTGCACTGGCTTTCGATAAGCCATCTAGCTTAATTTTCAAGTTAGTTTCGGATCCATAATTGGCGATATACTTTTGGGATCCCCAATAATATGTTTGGGCATCCATGAGGGCAGGAAGTGAGGCGTAATTTATTTCCTCTTCTGAGATGACCAATTCAGGCATGTTGGGTCCTGCTTCTTTACTATTAAAGTCAATGTTTTTTTTAGAAAGGCTGGCTTCTACAAGGTAAATACTTGCTTTTGCATCGGATAACAATTGTTCCTGTATAAAAGATGTAACATCCCATTCGTAATAAATATATTCGTTGGAGATAGTGGTAGTAGAAATAGCGTCTCCAAGAGAAGGAGCAGAATTCCATGTTACCGTGTTTTCATCCCAGTCATCGGTCGTTTGATAGGCTGTAATGGAGTAGGGGTTTGCATTGCTTACATATATTTTTAATATGGCAGAACTAACCGAAGTTAATGATGATAAATCAAACTGTAATAAACCTTTTCTGCAAAAATTTTCGTTATCACTTCCCTTTGTGCGGATAAGTGTTTCTGAACCATAGTTGATATTTGAATTGTCACCACCTTGAATGTAAGCATCGTGCGAAGGGGATAGTATGATTTGTGCAGGAATGAAGGTGCTTAGTAGTAACATGATGCTCATCAAATAAATGACTTTGTGTTTTAAGCGTGTATATTTTTTCATTGTATCGGTATTGTTAGATAAAAGTAAACCGCAACTATGCCCTCATAGTGGATCTGCTGTTTTGTGCAGTATTGGTTGCATGGTTGATTTATTGTATAGACAATAGTCTCAACATTTCGGCCGCGTACCGCTTGCCCAATATACGCTGACTGGCGCTGTTAAAATGCGTTTGGTCAATGGTTGTCATGTTTTCGCTTGTTGCTATTCCTACATTTTTAATTTTACCGGGCAAGGTCAGTATCATTTGATTGAAGTTTTTTCTGTTTATTTTATCTTCAGACAGCTGTCCGGCAACAAATGGTAGGTTGGGTTGATTAAAATCTTTGCGTAGGGCTTGGATTAAAGCGATAATTTGAGGGATATATTGTTTGTATTTTGATGCGTTGGCTTCTCCTTGGTGCCAAATGATACCTTTTAACTGGCCTTGTTTTAAAGCTTCTTTTGTTCTTCTTACTGCTTCGTTGTAGAAGGTAGTTCCAGGTGCCCATGATTGGATGTTTGAACCTCCTTTGGCATTGACGACTAAGCCTATTGGGTTTTTACTTTGGGAAGCCATTGTTTGAGCGAATGTATAGCCAGGCCCCATTTTTTGCATGCTTATATTTTTTCTAATTGTTGAGTATTTGTTGAGAGGATTGGCTGCTTTTTCCCAGAGGATGGAATCGTTTCCTGTATATAAGAATACATTTTTAAGGGTGTCTTTATCATGCTCTTTGAAGGGAGCTCTGCCTGCCATGTTCGACTGACCGATGAGTAAATAAATATCTAAATGCGCTGCTTTTTTTTGTGTGCTTGTTTTGGATAAGCTCTTACAACTGGTAAGGCTTAGTACTATAATGCTAAATGAGATAATTAATTTGTAGATTTTCATTGTCTGAATTGTTTTCAAGCCGGATTTTGTATCATGTTCAAAATGAAGTTAGGCAGTAATAAGCCTGAGGCTCCATTACATTATAATACAGGAGATAATAGCAAAGCGTATTACCTCCTGATTTTTCCACTTATATATCCCACTGATTAATACCGTCTACCTCCCTATTTCTAAATTTTAGGGTGTCAACAGAGTGATATTCTCTATTGTCATCAATATAATTGTATTTCAAGTAAAAGGTACGAGTTTCGGGGTCATAGGTGCTCTCTCCAGAGTCAGTAAAATCAAATGCTCCATCTATGGGCAGTAGATTTACAGAATGATCTTCGTTAATTTTGATCAGGGCCTTATAATCGCCTCCGGTATACCCTGCCCATCCTGAGGTTTCCAGTAGTGTTTCTCCAACCCCTACTGTAGTTAAGTCCCATGTTTTTTCATTGTGAATAATAGAAGTATCCGTTGCGGTTGCTATTCCAGAATGATAATAAACTCCTTCCTGAGAGCTGATATACTTAAAGGTAATAATCGTAACGTTTTTATCCGACAGTATGGTATCGGCCGATGTGTTGTTGTCTAATTCAAAACCTAGCGCATATTGTCCGGATAGTGCTATTGTATCATTTAAAAAGTCATCTGTCAGTGTTACTTTGATCAATCCCATCATATCTCCCTTGGGAATATAGAAGGTGTTGGCATCTTTTTCTTCCAATGAATTTGTAATTGTATAATACGCTTCAGGTAATATAGTGTATCCTAAGCTAGTTGCTGTATCCGGATTAAGGTGATAGCTTACCCACTCCTCTTTGTTATTGGCTATTTTTCCACCTAGAACTACACCTACCTGAATATAATTATATTCATCTACTATAATACTTCTGTCGATGGTTTCATTGGCAAAATAGATGGCACAATATTCATAATCTTCTACAAAGTCATCGTATTTACAAGCTGACACAATGAGTATCAGCGCAAAGAGGATATGATATTTAAAATTTATATATTTCATATTCTTGTGTATTAGTTTATTGCTCATTTAAAATTTGCCCTTTATCTAAATTCTCTGTTTCAGAAAGTTTGAGGCAGGGCGCTTTACTTCTTTTTTTTACCATCCGAAATTTTGAACCAAACGATTAGACTTGGCTATTTCGCTATAAGGTATTGGGCCGTAATAGGTATTGGATTCGTAGTTTCTAGCCTCAATATCAATTGTTTGGTAAGTGAATGATCCAGACGCTTCATTTTTGATTATCATCACACCCTGAACGGTATTATTGATTGTTTCGATGGGGATTTTCCAGCGTCTCAAATCCCAATAACGATGTCCACGGAAACACAATTCAATTCTACGTTCATTTCTAATGTATTCCCTAAATTGTTCTTGGGTATTAATACTGTTAGTAAGTTCGGTGTTGTCTACATTATCGAGTCCTTCTCTATTTCTAATGGCTAGTAAGGCATCCATGGCTGAATGGTTGATGCCCCACTCATTTAAAGCAGTTTTAGGGTCGCTACCAGCTATTTCATTAACCGCTTCAGCGAAGTTTAGGTAAAGCTCTTCTCGATCCAGAAGTACGGCAAATTTTTGAGAAGAGGTTGTTTCTCCGTCGAGTTTACGGGGGTCGTTACCAACAGCAATATTGCTAAGGAATCGTTTCATATAATACCCGGTTCTGGTAGCATTGTTTCGCAGCACACCGTTGTAATCGGCTCCGTCCACAAAAGTCTCTACTGGGTCAAAGTTTCCAAACATGGGATCACCGTTGTAAGCAATGAAGTGATAAAAACGCGCATCTCTGCCTTCATAAGGATTGCTTATGTAGTTAGGGTCATTGAGATCTGCAGGCAAGCCGTTGGCCATGGGGAAGGCGTCAATTAAATTCTGTGAAGGATTACATTCCCCTTTGCCGTAACGAGAAGGGGGGAAGTGAGTGTTTTCGAGTGTGCTCGAGCTGGCTGAATATCCTGTTCTCCAATAGTGATCTTCGCTTGCTGTATGATCAAACTCTCCATAGGCTTCCAGAGTCTGAAACCCTCCATCTTCCTGAATGGCTCTGTAAGCAGCAATGGCCGCATCTATCCATTTTTGGTTGTTATTCGTTGGATTATATGCTTCGCTCGCTGCGTATAGTAGCACTCTGGCTTTCAGTGCTAGGGCTGCTTTTTGTGTGGCTCTTCCATGACGAAATTCTTCATCATATACGCTTATGCCGTTTAAGTAGCTTTGAGGTAGGTATATATAGGCGGTATCTAAATCGTCAATAATGGACTGTACGCATTCGTCATAGGTATTGCGAGTTAGGTTAGCATATTCATCGTTTTCATACACTTTTTTTACAATTGGATATCCCATTATTTGTTGGCCAGCAGCATCCACAGGGCCTGCATATTCCTTTAACAAAAGTGATTCGTTCCATGCCCTTAGGAAATGAGCTTCACCATAATACCTGGCTTTAGCAATGCTGTCTAATTCATCATCACTACCTGTGAAATGTACATCAAGTCCATTTTCGAGATAGTAATTGATTTGAAGTATATTGGTATAGGCAAAGCTCCATTCTCCTATGGGATAGTAAGAAGAACTACCACCTCCTGTTGCATAAATAGATTCAGTGGAGTTATGGACTGCATTATCTGTATAATAGTCATTACTAATTCCTATTTGATCCACCCAATCATCCTGGATGTTATCATATACCTGATCTAATACGGCGTGTGTATAACTGATATTCTTCCATAGTTGTTCGTCGTCTACCCATCCTCTTTCTAAGGGGTCTAATGTGTCAGAACAACCTGAAATGATAAACAGAAAGGTAAAAGCGGTCCATATTTTTGTGGGTATTGTTTTTATATTTAATTGTTTCATTACAGTATAGTTTAAAATTTTAGAATTACACCTGCAGATAACTCTTTGAACATAGGATAATCAGTATAACCCCCGCTCATCATTTCCGGATCCCGATCTTCTAGAGATGAAATGGTTAATAGGTTTTTTCCACGCACATAAAATTTTGTACTGCTTAAAAACGAATTGCTTAGTTTACTCGAAGGTATGGTATAGGCTAATTCCACATTTTTAAGTCGGAAAAACCCTCCATTTACTAACCAATAAGTAGAATTTCGATCGTTATTCGAACTACCCATGATGGTTGAGCGAGGCATCACGTTTCCATTGGGAAGATCCTTATTTATGAGTGTTGATCGGGACTCAAATCCTTCTGGTTGATAAAAATTATCGCCGTTTAGGTTAATGTCATAGCCAGCTAAACCGTTTGCATTAGCATATATACTAAATCCTTTATAGCGTAAATTGAGCTGTATTCCATATATAAAACGAGGGTCGGAGTTGCCAATCTCATGTACGTCATTTTCGTCTACTTTCCCATCGGAGTTATGATCCAAATAACGAATATCACCAGCGTAGGTCGTTCCAAAATTTTGGTTGGAAGCCAGCGCATCTTCATTACTAACGAATAGACCATCTGCGTCCAATCCATAAATAGCATCCGTAGGAGTTCCTTCTCGCATGCGGTAAGTATCTGTATATTGAGGCTCGCTAAGTAGTTCATTTGTTTCTACAAAGTAGGCTCCATTGATTCCCATGCTATAGTGTAAATCACCGATAGCGTCGTTATAGGTAATGCCTAATTCTATACTGTTTGCACTAACCTCTTCTAAATTGTAGTAAGAAGTAAATGCAGCGCCTCCTGCCATGGAAGGGTATTGATAGTAATCAAACATTCCTGTTGTTTTGGAATAAAAATAGTCCATTTGAACGGCTAATGAGCGCTTAAGAAATATGGCATCTGCACCTATGTTAAAGGTCTTTTTCACCGGCCAATCTAAATTCGGATTTCCTGTTTGTTTTTTCTCGTATGTTGTAGTTGTTTTGTTATTCGTAGGATAGGTGCCAAATCGAATGGTTCCGTCACTGCCCCAACGATCAAGGAAGGTATAGTAGTTACTAGCGTTTATATAGCCTTGTTGACCGTAAGAACCACGAATTTTTAGATAATCAATTTGATCACTTCTTTTCAGAAAGTTTTCGTTGCTAACGATCCAAGAGGCGCCTACTGTTGGAAATAATTTATACCGTTTATTGTCTAACATGTTGGTACCTACATAGGACAATATTGTTTCTATTGCGTATTTATCCGATAGTGAATAGTTTGCTCTCCAGTTTAACATTTGCCGTGTGTTAATATTTAGTCGACCTTCCATTTCGTAGGAGTTGTAATAATAGGCTAAGTCACTCGAGATGGCATGTTGGTCGAAGGCATGTGTGTAACTAAAAATGCTATATGAATTATATTTTCTATATACACTTTCTCCGTTATCAGAAGGACTTAATTGGGTGGTTCCTACCGAAGTTTGATGGATCAGCATTGTGTCATTCCTATTTTCAGAGGTGGTGAAAAGTAATTCATATTCATCTGATGAATGATCCATATCAACTGACATTTGATTCCAGAGATCGATGCTTCCGCGGGTTTTAAAAGACAGTCCTTTTACTATTTTATCCATATCAATGGATAAGCCTGTGTTGAATGCCATGCGCATGTCTGTTTGTTCAATATAGCCTCCTTCACTAAGTTCAAACATCAGGTTTGTACCTAGGTCTTGATTCGTAATATAGATTGAGTCACCTAACATTAAAGGAAATGCATTAGGAGCATAGGAACTCATCACGCCAAACATACTTCCGGTGGCATACTGTGGAGTTCTTTGTTTTTGATAAGTTCCGGTTAGTGCGGCATCTAAAATAATAGCGTTGGATAGATTCAAATCGATATTCGAACGAAAGGATAAATCGTCGCAATACCTTTTTTCTGACAGTTTTTCCAATCCTTCTAAATTGTTGTAGGCAATGTTCAAAAAGTAGCGGCTGTCTTTTGTTCCACCAGATGCTTGTGCGTTAAATTGATGGCGTATGACATGGTTTCTTAAAAACGTATCAAAATAGTCAACATCAGGATATCGTATAGGATCGGAACCCTTTTCATAGGCACTTAGAGCCTCTTCACTATAGAAAGCTTGAGAGTGGCCATCATTTAACCAGGCTTTGTTAATTGCGTTGGCATAGTCATATGAAGGAAGAAACTCGCCTAATACAGTGGGTGTTCCAGATCCGTATTCATATTCGAAACTCATTTCCCGGGTTCCACTTATTCCTCTTTTGGTTTTAATTAAAATTAAACCGTTTGCCCCTAAATCGCCCATAAATGCTGTTGCAGAAGCTCCTCTCATAAATATCACTTCATCAATTTCCCGAAGACTCACTTGTGAAGATTGAGGCAGACCGTCCACCAATATTTCTACGCCATGGCCATGATAGGTGATGCTGAACCCCTCGTATCCGGGTCTACTGGAAGTTTGTTTGATCATTAAGCCGGGTATCAGTCCGCATAAAGCTTCTGTGAAAATTCCGCTGGGATGTTTTTCCAGTTGATCTCCACTTACCTTAATAACGCTTCCTGTGGAACGACTGGAAGGAATCTGTGCAAAAGGGATAGCTACCTTTTCTTTTTCGTTAAAAAAAGAAGTTCGTTGTATGATTAATGTGTCGTTTGGTAATTTTCCAAGGTGTACAGGGTGACTTGCGTTCTTATATCCTTCGGCATGAACAGCCAGAAAATCATCTAATTCAACTTCTATTTCAAACTGACCATTTTGATCTGTTACGGTCGTTTTTCTGCTCTTATAAGCGGTGAGTAATAGGTTTGATACAGGTTTTCCTGCGTCGTCCACCACCAAGCCGCTGGTGAAGGAAGTGGATCTTTTTTTACTATTTTGAGCGTGTGTTGGACTCAATAAGAAGCCCCCAAGCAAAATGATAAGTAGTAATATGTTTTTTTTCTTGTTCATAGCGATTTAATTTACCATCCTGGATTTTGATCAAATTCTATATGTATTGCCACATCATCATCTTTGAGTGGATATAAATAGTGGCGTTCTTCAAATCCTTTCACTATTTCATGTTGTACTTTTGAGAACATATATCCTGTTGGATATTCAGGACTGACGCCCACCCAATCGAGATTTGTTCTGTAAACAGTTCTGATTTCATCCGTATGTGCGATATGCCATCGGCGAATATCCCACCAACGATGTCCATCTTCAAAGCAAAACTCAACACTTCTTTCATTTCGAATGCGTTGTATGAAGTCGTTATGGTTTAAATATTGACTATTTATATTGGGCATTCCTACGCGGTTTCTTATTTTGTTGACCGCCTGTTGTGCAGAGTAGAGGGCATTGGCAGGGTAGGTAGCCTCAAAGTTATTTCTTCCGGAAGCCTCATAGGCCGCTTCAGCATAGTTTAAATAAGCTTCCGAAACTCTGAACCATACTGCGGGTACAATAAATGGTACCTTGCCTGCTGTTGTACTTCCTGATATTCCTTCGGGCCAAAACTTACGTGCCATATAGCCAGTGTATGAATTGGGCCAGTCGGAACTTTTTTTACGGTAATCTTTTCCTACACTGCCGTCGGGACCGGTGGCGTAAGTCTGCACTTCGTCTCCATTCTTTCCATTGGGCCACGACACCTGGTTGTAGAGGATGTCGTTATAGAAACGGGGGTCTCGATTTATATAAGGGTTTTGTTCGTTAAAAGTAGGATCATCTTCAGTGGAAAGGCCGTTTTGTGTTTCAAACCAATCCACTACATCTTGTGTAGGACAGGCACCCAGACTATATTTGTTTTTCAAGTAATCCTTGGTAAAAAAGACTCTACCTGGCATGGTGTTGTTGTAATAGTGGTTTGTTTCGCGATAGTAACTAAATATAATCTCGCTGTTTAATACGTGATTCATAAATATTTCGCGATAAGCAGTCAGTTTCTCCGGTGATCCTTTTAGATAGTCTTCACCATCTACCGTTTGTACATCCAACTCTATGGCTTCCGATGCATCAATGAGAGAATGGTAGGTATTGTCGCTTTCAATATATTCAATAAGTTGATTGGCTGCTACGGCTGCTTCTTCCCATTTTGAATAATCGTTTTCGGTATTGTAAGTGGGGCTTGCTGCATATAACAGAACCCTTGATTTTAATGCTAAGGCGGCAGCTTTTATGGGTCTGCCGGTATTAGAAGAATCCCAGGTGTGGGGTAACTTATCGAAAGCCAAATCACAATCGGCAGCAATTTCTTGGGCCGTTTGGTAATAGCTTAAGCGATCGTAACCCAAATATTCATTTAAATCCAAGGAGTTTCTGAAATAGGGCATTCCTCCATAGCGTTTTAATATTTGAAAATAACACATGGCTCTAACAAATGCACATTCGCCAATTAAGAAGTCTTTTTGTTCTTCTGTAATGTCATCCGGTTGATCTATTCTTTCTATGGTTATGTTCGCAATACGGATACCTTGCCAACCTGCTTCAAATGGAAAGGTGAATTCATATAACCCATTACCTGAACCTTTTTGAGTGTAGTATAAATAATTGCCTTCGATGCCTGCGTCATATTGTGTACGGGGATAGGAAGCAATTCCTTCATCACTATATACAATGGGGTGTGAATAGTGCTTGTTATCGCCCATTACTTCTATGGCATTGGTGTTGAATATCATATTATACATGTTGTCGGCATATTTGCGCATATTGTAGTAAGTAGAAAAAACTTCTTCTTCTGTTATAATATCAACATCTTCTGATTTATCCAGATAATCTTCTCCACAACTGAAAAAGACTAGCGTAAATAAGATAATATATAGTATATTTTTCATTTTGTATTTTTAAAGAAGGTTACCATTAGAAATTAACTTTTAAGCCGAGGTTGTACCTTTTTAATATGGGGTAGTTACCTACGTTTCCACCTTCTGGATCACCGTATTTCATATCGGTGATGGTGAATAAGTTGTAAGCGCTAACAAATAAGGTACAGTTAAAAGGAAGAATACGATTGTTAGATTGTAAATCGTAAGATAGTTCTACATTCTTTAGTCGAATAAAGCTGGCATCCAGTAAGGTATATGTATTACTGGTGGTGCTGTTTTTATAAGCAGTAGAGGTGTAATGAGTAATAGGCCATGAAGCATCTGCGTTATCGGGACTCCAGTAATTAAAGTGTTCTGGACGTACCTGTGAGGCTCTTTCCTGATAGAAAGGAAAGTAGAATCCGGTAGCGCTGGCGCTTACATCATCTTGTCCTGAGATAAAGGCTTGGATGTGCCATTTTTTATAATTCGCTCTTAGTGTTAGGCTGAAAATTGTGCTGGCAGTTTTGGGGTCGCCATAAAATATTTTATCTTTTACTTCATCTATCTCTCCATCAGCATTGTAATCTACATACATGATGTCGCCAGGCATCCAGTTTCCTCCAAAAGTTGGAATTACAGAATTCAAAACTTCGTCGATGTTTTGGTATAAACCATTTGTCATTAATATTTTATTGGTGTTGAGCGGTTTTCCCTGGTCTTTTAAGTAGTCTTCGGCGTAGATGCCTTCGGCCATATCTCCTCTTCTATTCTCGCTGAATCCGTATGCCGCAGTAATCGAATAGTTGAAATCGTTATTTACCTGCTTGATATATTTGAGCTCAATTTCGTAACCGTGTTTTTTGGTTTCACCTCTGTTTACTTTTTGTATTTTAGCGGTAGTACCCAAATAGGATGGAATGTCTTGAGGGCTTACAAAAATACCGTCTCTTTCCTCATTGTAGAAATCGACGTTACCTACTATATGGTTTTTAAAGAGGGTAAAATCAACACCTATATTTTTTTTGGTCGCTGTTTCCCATGTGGCATTTTCATTTCCTAAAATGGAGTGGGTTAATAAGTCTCCGGAGTCATTAAAATCGTCTCCAAATTTCATCCTGTAATTGGCTTCGTCTCCACTGCTAATGTAATCAAATGTAGATAGATACATCATTGCAGATGATCCTGATTCACTGCCAGACTGGCCATAGCTGGCCCGAACTTTTAATTTGTTGACAAAGGGCAATGCGTTTCTCACAAAGGTTTCATTGCCTAGACTCCATCCGATGGAGACAGCAGGAAAGAAACCGAATTTTTTACCGGGAGCAAACTTATCGGTACCATTTTGTGCACCACTGGCTTCGATAAAGTATCGTTTGTTATAGTTATAGGTAAAGCGTCCTACGCGGTCTTCCTTGAATAAAGGAAAATCGCTTTGTGTTTCTTTTTTTTTGCGACTCCAAAGCCATAGTGCACTTATGTTATGAGCGCCAAAACTTCGTTTATAATTTAGGGATAGATTATAATATGATTGGTTTTGTTTATAGGTGTTTTTTTCAGTACCAATGGAGGCATTGCCTTGTTGCGCATCTTCACCGTCTACATTTTCCCAAGTGCCATCTTCCCATAAATAAAAATCTCGAGGGGTGTAATTAATTTCTTGTAAAAAAAGATAATTAAGAGAAAAGTTGTATCTACCCGAAACGGATAATCCTTTGCTTATAAAATCTAGCTGTTGTGTTAGTTCAAAATTGGCGGTAAGAACATTCCTTCTCCGGGTGTCTAATCCACTTCCATGGAGGATAGTATATGGATTATTAGAGTTTTGAATCAGGTTGTTGTAAGCCCATCTGTCTGTACTTGAATCGGGATGAACGGGATTGTCATCCGGATATTCTTCTAATAGTTCCCCAGGATAATAGACCGGAGATGCCCACGAGGGATAGTCATAGAAATCAGATGTAAAACTCAAGGAGGATGCTTCATTTTTAGTCTGCATTCTTCCTGCAAAATCGGTCTTGAATGTGGTGCTTGGACTAAGGTCAAAGTCGAGATTGGTACGGTAGCTCAAAACATCAAAAGTGTTTTTTGACTTATAGCCCAAATCTAAATCCACTTCTTTAAAGGCATCACCTTCGTGGGTATACCCTAAGGAAAGAAAATATTTTACTTTGGCAGTTCCTCCACGTGCAGAAAAATTGTGTTTTTGAGCTGTTGAAAAGGACTTTGTTAATACATCATACCAGTCTACATCGGGATACAGGTATGGCATGTCCTGATCTTTATAATGTTGAAGTGCTTCATCAGAAATGAGTTGGTCAAACTGTCCATCATTCTTACTGGCAATGTTGTATAAGGAAAGCGTTTCGTATGAATTAGCCATTTCTACAGGACTGGTAGGCTGTTTAAAGGTGAAGGTAGAGTTGAAGGATAACTTTGGTTTGCTTATGCTACCCCGCTTGGTGGTAATTATAATGACTCCATTGGCTCCTTTAACACCATAAACCGCTGTTGCGGCTGCATCTTTTAATATACTAATGGATGAGATTTCATTGGGATCCATGTAGGAAAAATCGGATAGCTGTTCTACACCATCTACTACTACCAATGCCTCATCGTTATTTACCGATGAGCGTCCTCTGATATACAAGCTGGCACCATCTTCTCCGGGCTGGCCAGAACTGGTAACGGAGATCAGTCCGGGAGACATACCAGAAAGTGCACTGGAAACATTGGGGGCTCTCAGGGATTCGAGCTCGTCGCCACTTACCTGATCGATGGCCGAAAGCATACTCTCTTTGGTTTGTACCCCATAACCCACCACTATTACTTCGTCCATTCCTACGATGGTTGAAGTCATGGTTACATCGATGATGTTTCTGTTAGCAATGTCTACTTCTTTGGTTTCCATTCCAATAAAGGAAAATACAAGCGTTTGGGTTTTGCTTGCTACGCGAATGGAATATTTTCCATTCATATCCGAAATGGTTCCGTTCTCTGTGCCTTTTTCGGCAATTGTTGCTCCGGGAATTCCTAAGCCATCTTCACCGATAACGGTTCCGGTAATCATTCTGTTTTGTGCCAGTATTTGACCCGATGCAAATATGAGCAGCAGAAACAGAATGGTAGATTTAATTAAGTTGAGATTTTCTTTCATTTCATTGAGGTTTAACAAATTATTATCATAGGTCTTAATTTTAGTTTTTATCTAAGCCATGAGGGGATAGAGTCATTTTTTATCCATTCCTTGATTCGTTTATCTAGTGTATCTTCCGTATATTTATTTTTTCCGGCAGGGATTGCATTATTTTTGGGAAGCCATTTCTTGTGAGCTTCAATAATCGCTGCATATTGGGGGTCGCTGGCTAAATTGATGTGTTCTCCCGGATCGTTTTGGTGGTTGTATAGTTCTTCCTCGCCATTGCGATAATGTATATATCTCCAGTTATTGCTTCGTATGGCGTGATTTTTATAATACCATGTGCTTAAAACCGGTTTATCCCAGATTGTCTGTGGATTTTCCAGTAGGGGAACTAAACTGGTACCTTCCAGTTTAGGTAGTTTGGGTAAATGACATAAATCAACGAGTGTTGGGTAAATATCAAGCAAGCTGACCACTTGATGGCTTTGTGCTTTTTTATTTTTTGGGGTGGGTATTTTGAAGAATAATGGTACTCTCGTTGATTCTTCCCAAAGTGCTTGTTTACGGAAATGACGTTTTTCTCCTAGGTGTTGACCATGGTCAGACCATAATACAATGATTGTGTTATCTGCATTAGGACTGTTTTCTAGAGCATTTAATACCTTTCCAATTTGGTCGTCTACAAATGTGACACAGGCCAAATAAGCATGAACTAATTCCGGTAAAATTTCTTTTTTTCTGCTGATATCATACCAACCTCCATTGGGTGTTCGTCCGAAGGCGATGGATTTTCCCATCAAGGGGATGTCATGCATTTCATCATCAGGAATATCGGGTATTTTTATTGAGTCAATATGGTACATGTCAAAATACTTTTGGGGAGCTGTATATGGAACATGAGGTCTTAAAAATCCGGCAGCCATAAAGAATGGTTTGTCCTGCTTTTTTGATATCTTATCGATGGTCCAAGACGCGATCTGTTCATCATACATACCGCCTTTGGGTATTTCTTTTTCAGAAAGAGGTCCACCGCATAGTGAATAAAATCGGTTATTGGATTTATAGTAATTATTAATAGTGTCTTCGCCATATAGTTGAACCAATTGTCCTCCGTCCTTGGTAAAAGGGTAAAACATTCTACCGCGATAACCAAATCCAGCTTCCTTAATATGTTCTTCCATATTGTTCCAGAAGTGAGGAGAATATTCAGTCCAATAATTATCTGTTTGAGAAGGATGATCAGATTCTCCATCGTGGAATACTTTACCGGCTGCATAGGTATTATAACCGTTGTTTTTAAAATATTCGGGTAGCATCATATGGTCTTTCATTACCTCAGTGTAATTTGTGCGCATTGCTTTGGTGGATGCGTACCATCCTGTTGTTGTAGGATGCAGTCCGCTTAAGACAGAATTACGAGATGCTGTACATACTGCTTGTGAGCAATGTGCATTGGTGAAAGAAACACCATGGTTAAATAGTTTGTCTAAATTTGGTGTAATGGCTTGTGAGTGACCACCTAATGGTTTTATCCAGTCGTTTAAATCATCAACAGAAATAAATAATACATTGGGTTGTTTTATTTCTTTTTTCTCATGATGATCAGAGCAGCTTTGTGTGCATACGAGTAGGCCTAACAAAATGATTATCTGATGTTTCATATGTTTGTAATTTATTTTTAAGATCACATGGAAATGGCTTAAATTACCCACACTCCTGTGTGCGTAATACTTTATCATGGTTCGTTTCATGTGTATTGTATTATATAATGTTCGTTTGTTGTTTTGACTTGCGGGTCAAAACCTTTTTTTGATGTATTGATCATCTTAACCATGCAGGTATTGAATCGTTTTTGATCCATTGGCTTGCGCGCTGATCCAGTTTGTCACCTTTCCATTCAGTTTTACCTGCCGGTAATGCATTTTGGGTGGGTAGCCATTTTTTGTGTTCTTCAATTACCTTTTTATATTTTGGGTCATTGGCTAGATTGGTATGTTCACCCGGATCAATTTTGTGATCATATAACTCTTCGCTGCCATCACGATACTGGATATATCTCCAGTTCTGACTTCTGATAGCGTGGTTTTTATAATACCAAGTGCTTAGTACTGGTTTATTCCACTCTAAATTAGGATTCTTAATGAGGGGGAGAATGCTGTTGCCCTCTAGTTTGGGAGCTTCAGGCAGGCCGCATATGTCGACCAAAGTAGGGTAGATGTCTAATAAACTAACCACTTGATTACAGTTTGCTTTTTGTTGTTGGTTTCCAGGAAGCTTGAAATAGAGGGGTACATGGGTGGATTCTTCCCATAGGGCCTGTTTGCGCCAATGTCTCTTTTCTCCCAAGTGCTGTCCGTGATCAGACCATAAGACAATAAGTGTATTGTTGGCATATTTGCTATTTTCGAGGGCTTGGATTATTTTACCTAATTCGTTATCAACGAATGATATACATGCTAAATAGCCATAAATTAATTCTTTCCAATAAGTGTTACTTAGGTTAACAACAGCATTGTGGTCGCCGTTTTTAATGGTACCAAAGGCTATTGATTTTCCCATGATAGGGATATCTGAAAATTCATTTTCTGGTATTTCAGGTAGTTTTATTTTATTTAGATCGTATAAATCAAAAAAATGTTTTGGAGCTGTATAGGGGACGTGAGGACGAACAAAGCCTACCGCCATAAAAAATGGTTTTTGATGCTCTTTTTGTAGTTGATCCACTGCCCATTCCGTAATTAGTTCGTCAAACATTTTGCCTCCTGGCATATCTTCTCGCTCAAGGGCACCATAGCATAAAGAGTGACCATTAGAATATTCTTTGCCGTAATGGTTAATGATCTGGCTGCCTTTTTGGGGGAAAGGGTAGAATTTTGTTCCCCCGTAACCATCACCTCGATCTTTTAAGTCCTTTGGTACTTTATAATTGGGTGCAGTAATGTCCCAAAAATCCTGTGTTTTGTTTTTGTAATCAGATACCCCACCATGAAAAACTTTTCCAACAGCCAATGTTTTGTAACCATTGTCTTTAAAATATTGAGGTAGCATTTTATGGTCACCCATCACCTGATCGTATGTTTTGCGCATGGCACTGGTTGAACTGTACCAACCTGAAGTGGTGGGGTGTATTCCGCTTAGCAGTGAATTACGAGAGGCTGTACATACTGCTTGAGAGCAATGGGCATTGGTAAATAAGACACCTTGATTGAATAGGTAATCCATATTGGGTGTAATGGCTTGGGAATGTATATTTAGCTTGCCGGCCCAGTCATTTAAATCGTCAATGGAGATGAAGATTACGTTGGGGTGATCATTGTCATTACTTTGGGCTTTGAAGGTGGTGGTTTGTGCCCATAAGATAGCAATAACTATGGTGTTTAATATTTTATTTTTTGTGAGTTTCATCCCGTAAAATTGATTTTTTAGTTAGATTTTGCCGATTGTATGGGTTTACTTATGATCAAGGTATTTGATAAGGTGATATACTTGCAAGTTGAGGGGTTTCATTTCATCCAGCATGGGAGTCCATGGTTCGTATGTAGCCGTAACAATACCTTTGTTGGCATCTATATTAGAGGGGTCTACGCCTTTTGCATTGGGGTCATTATCCATGTACTTGAAGTAGTGCCATCCTACACAGTTTTTGGATTCCAATAAGGCTAAAGTGTAATTTTGATAAAATAGACCTCTGTCTTTTTGGGTACGCACAATCCAACCGGCACCGGATGTATTTCCCATGCCAGAATCTTCACCTTTGGTATAGTACTCTGTTATAATGAATGGTTTGTTAGTCCATTTGGTCCAGTTGTCCATTTGTGCAGAGTCAGGCGTCCAATAGTTGTAATAGTTGGTTGAAATAAGATCCAGGTGTTTACCTGCTGCTTTCATAAATGCAGCATGGTTTTTCTCATTACTATAAAAGCGTGCACCAATATACATATGGTTGGGATCATACTTTTTGATGGCTTTAGCAACCGTTGAAAAATATTTATCGGCCACCAAGGCCATAAAAGCGGCTCTGTTTTTATTGCTTATTGAATCTTTACTGATGCCATTGTCTTTTAACCATTTTATGGCGGCCATATAGCCGTAATCGTCAGTGGGTAAAGAAAGGTAGTTGTCTAAAGCCTTAAATTTAAAAGGCATTTCATTATCTGAGAAATGACCAAATAGATGAGGATCGTCTTTTAATTTTGCCAATTGTTGGGCGTGTGTATCGCAAAAGGATTCAAATTCAGGATCAAAAACAAAGATGGCATCTTGGGGATAACCTGTATGGCCTGGTTGCATATAGGTTCCTCCTCTTTTTTTACCGTAGCTCGACATGAAACTCCAGTTTACGGTATAGGCAATGGGTCTTTCTGCTGTTTTATTATAGGCAATAATGGCTTCGGTATCGGACCATGAGCCTGCACAGTTAAAGCCATGGTTGTGTAAGAGTTGCATTGTTTCTTGTGTCCAGTTTTCTTTGGATCCGAATTTTTGTTGCAGTGCATCTTTACTTACTTTGGTTTTTCCTGTTTTTACACTGTTTAGCCCAATATTAACGTATTTGTAACCCAGCGGATCTATAGCCCACCATCTGCTACCTACTTTTTTTACATGAAAATATCCGGTAGCTTCTACTTGCTGACTCATGTCTCCTCCGTAGATACTAAGATCAGGTGCTTGTTTGGGTTGCTGGTAATCGGCCAGTAAATTGATGGTTCTTGTTTTAAATGGTTGGTAGTCATTGTATGACCTTGTTCCATCCTTGTGGTATGCTTTGGTCTTTGCGTCTACCATTAGGTATTCGGATGCTTTGCTTTTTTGCCTATTATGTATGCTGCAGCTTAATAAAAGAACCATTAGAAAAGAAACGGTGGGGTTGAAATATTTTGTGAATGACTTCATTAAGATGTGTATTTTATTTGCTTAATAGTGCTGTCTTGAATGGCTTCGGTTCATCTGATTTTACCATTTGTAATCTTTTCCCTCTCTACTTGCTCTCCATGATTGTTTAACTTTTTCTAATTCAGATTTCATTTCGTTAAATAGGAGGGGCTTTTCTAAAGCCAGATTATGTTTTTCTTCAGGATCCTTTTTAAGGTTAAATAGCATCATCTCGCTTTTTTGCTGAGGGATGCATATTTTGTAGTCTCCTTTTATATAGGCATATAATTCAGTACCGCTATAGGAGCGCATATAACCCGAAGCGTAAGGGATTGAGCGACTAGGTGCTTTGCCTTCTAGTAGTAAGTGTTTCAGGCTTACCCCATCTAAGGGAATTTTCTTACTCACATTAATATTCAAGATATCCATAATTGTTGGTAGGTAATCGTTTGTATTGGCCTGATAGTCGGTTGTTTGTTTGCTTTTTATTTGTCCGGGCCATATTGCGATGGAGGGTACACGCAGACCACCTTCCCACATTTGGTGTTTGTGACCACGATAGGGACCGGCAGAGGCGATGCCTTTTTTGGTTACAGGGTCAGCTGGTCCATTATCGCTGCAAAAGAATATAAGTGTATTTTTATCTTGTCCTATTTGTTTTAGATAGGCTCTTAATCTTCCAATTTGTTCATCCATTGCTGTTATACAACCGTAGTAATGTTTCTGACCTTCGGGCAAGTCAGGGTATTTGGCTAAATATTCCGGGCCAGCCAAAATAGGCTCATGAGGCGCGTGAAACCATATAGCTGCAAAAAAGGCCTTGTCATCATTCACTGCTTTTTCGATGAAGGGGATAGCCCGATCCATGATGATGCGACTATCATCACCGTCTAAATTATCTTTGACAGGTTTTCCATTATGAAGATAGATAGAGCCTCCCCAGCTTCCATCTTCTTTTGATCCAAAGCCTTTCCAGTTGTATGGTGTTTGTGTTGGATTCCAAGTGGGAACAGCACTTTTGGTGGCAAAAGTTTCATCAAAGCCATGCTGCCATGGTGGAGAGAAGTGACCACGCGATTCTATCTTTTCTGCTTCGATCCACCCCAGGTGCCATTTTCCAAAGAATCCTGTTTGGTAACCTGCTTTTTTTAGTATTTCAGGTATGGTCTTCTCCGCATGGCGCATGGCGCCTGTGTGTGCAGCAAATATGCCTTGTCGAAAAGGGTTTCTACCGGTTAAGCAACTTGCTCTTGTTGGAGAACAGAGGGGTGCTGCAGCGTAAAAATTGGTAAAACGAATACCTTCTTTCGACATCTGGTCTAGATGTGGAGTGATAATATTCTTATTTCCATTAAAACCTACATCACCCCAGCCTAAATCATCTGCCATCAGTAAAATGACATTTGTTTTTGGGTTCTGGTGTTTTGGGTGTTGACAGAATAAACGAGGACTTGTTGTAAGTAAGGTAAATATTAGAACGATGTAATTGATAAGCTTCATGATAAAATAGGTTTTAACAAAATTTATTATTTATCGTTAAGGTTGTTTTTCCGATTTAGTGCCTCTAGGTAATAGTAATCGGCATATATCAATGGAGTATTTATTTCGCTGTTTTTAGGTTTATGACCGGTAGAGTGTTGCAGTAAGAAGCCTTTTTGATATGTATTGTCGGGGAAGTAGGTCTGGCTACTTAAGGAATCTATGATATCGTTGGCCTTTTGATAATAGAAACGACGGTTTTTCTTGCTATAGGATCCTAGTTCGTAAAGAGCTGAAGCTATAATTGCAGCAGCTGAGGCATCTTTTGGTTCGTTTGCATTTTGAGGTACGTCCAGGTCCCATAATGGTATGATGTCCTTTGCCAAGCTGGGATGGTTTAAAATGAACTGGGCAGTTTTTTCAGCTTGTTTCAGAAATTTACTGTCCTGGGTTTCCCTGTAAATCATGGTGAATCCGTATAGTGCCCATGCTTGTCCTCTTGCCCATGAGGAATTGTCTGCATATCCCTGATGTGTACATTTCTGCATAACTTGTCCGGATGTAGGATGATAGTCTACCACATGAAAACAACTACCATCTTCGCGCATGTGGTTGGCCAATGTTTTGTTGGCATGGCTCACTGCTACTTGATAATATATAGGATCATCGGATAACTTAGATGCAGTAAATAATAACTCGAGATTCATTAAATTATCAATAATGACTGGGAATTGCCATTTTTCTTGGTGATGGTCCCATGATTTTATGCATCCTACTTTTTTGTCAAATCGGGAGATGAGGGTTTTTGCCGATTGAATAATGATATCCTTATAAGCTGGATTTGCTGTTATGCGCAGTCCATTCCCGTAACTGCACATTATTTTGAATCCTAAATCGTGGTCTCTGTTGTTTAATTTCTCATTCTCTAATTTTTCAGTGTATAACCTTGCGTTATGTTTCCACTGCGAATCTTTTGTAAGGTCGTAGGTGAGCCAAAGCATGCCAGGATAAAATCCACTGGTCCAATCGCGAGCTTGTACATATCTAATTTTTCCATCCGGGTTTATGCTTCGAGGAAATATGTTTTTTGTATTATTTGTAAGCACATTTGAATGTGTTTGATAAGATGCCTGCATTTTAGTTTCTATTTTCTTCTTTAATGCGGAGTCAACTTTTCTTTGTGAACAAGAAATTGTTGACAAAGAAATGGTAAACGCGCAGAAAATAAATGGTAGATGAGTGATTTTCATTTGTGTAAAAGTTGTTGTTAAATTTCAGAATGGTAACGATACAAATATACCCTCTAAATAGGTATGGAGACTAGGATGTATGTTGCAAATACATTGAAATAATGTAACATATAGAACACATGTTACATGTATAATACATAAGTTCTACATATAGTTGGGCAGGTCATTAGGATTGTGATTTTTTTAATTATTTTAGCGATATATGCTATGATGTATGAAAAAAATATATAGTTGTATTTGGATTTTATTCTTCTTTGTTTTTAAGATATGTGCCAGTGATTTGAGTGAATTTACCTTTGCTAAAATATCTCCGGAAGGGGGTGTTGGGTATAGCTCAGTTATGTGTATTGGGCAAGATGATTTGAGTTTTATTTGGTTTGGAACTAATAATGGACTTTTTAAATACGATTCTAAGAATATTACCCGCTACGCTACCAACTCTTCTGATAGTTCTGCTATTCCTACCAACAGGATTAATCAGTTTTATTTAGATGATAGCAAGGTATTTTGGATAGCTACAGAGAATGGTCTATGTAAATATAACAGATGTACTGATAGTTTTACAACATTAAGATTGATAAATAATCAGCGTGATATTGTTGGAAAAAACATACAATCTTTTCTTCAGGATGAAGACGGTCAATTTTGGATTGTTGATGAAATTGGTGTATGTAAACTGGATACCTCGTTAAACAGTGTAGAATACTTTCCTGTTACGGAGGATAATGTAAGGGTTAATCGTGGGTATACAGATCACAATAAGCAGCTTTGGGTCACCGCATACGATGGTAGAATTTTTAGATTTGATTCTCACAAACAGGATTTTGTGCTTTTCTCAAAAGGACTGAGAGATACTCCCAGGGCTTTATTAGTAGATGATAGTGGGGTATGGGTTGGGTATGGAAACCAAGGATTGGTTTGTTTGTCTTTAACCGACGGAGAAGAGATGTTTCATTACCAGTATGGTTATGCCCCTCCCTATTGCTTAAGTAATTCGAAAGTCCGCGATTTAACCAAAGATCTGAAGGGTAATGTATGGGTTGCTACCTATGATGGAATTAATATTATTAATAACTATCATTTTGTAACCAGTTTGTCTGATGAGGATTTGTATAATATTCCACATCAGTCCATATGGTCTTTTTTTAATGATTCTGAAAATAACATTTGGGTAGGAACATGGATGGGGGGCTTGTGTATGTATGATGAATATATGAACACAGTTTATCATTATAATAAAAATGCCTTATTAAGTACATTGACCGATGATGTCATTAGTTGTTTTGCAGAGGGTAAGGATGAGGATATCATTTGGTTTGGAACAGAGCGGGGGGGCGTGTATTGTTTAAATTTAAAAAATAACGATTTAGAGCGCATTAGATTGGGGCAGTTAAGTGATGTAAATGTTAAGTCCATAGCTATTGATAAGGAGAATACCATTTGGATAGGTACTTATGGAAATGGTATATGGTATAAAAAGAGTACTGAAAAGAATTTTTCATTATTTGATTCGCCCCATCAGTTGGGATGGCAGATTGTGGATATTACACCAACAGACGAAGGTATATGGTTTGCTAATTATTCGCAAGGAGTGCTGTTTTATTCTTTTGAGACGAAAAAAACCAGAAGTTATAAACATAGTTCGAGAGATTTGTATTCAATATCAAATGATTATGTTCGTAATATTATTTCCGATAGCCAAGGAAATATTTGGATAGCCACCATATCCGGATTAAACAAATATGTACCTTCCGAAGATAAATTTTATCGTTTTTTCAAAAAGGAAAATGACACGAATAGTTTGTCAAATGATTTTATCTATTCGGTACAGGAGGATGAGGATGGAATTATCTGGATTGGCACCAATGGAAACGGCTTAAATAGATATAATCCGGAATATAATAAGTTTGAAGTACTCACTATGGAAGATGGTTTGTCGGGGAATGAAGTTTATGCCATTGTTTTGGATGATAATGGTTTATTGTGGATATCTACAGAAAATGGAATTACCTCGATCAATACTGTTAGTTTAGAAACGCGTAACATGACTAGTGAAGCTGGTATTTATAATAACAAGTTTAACCCCTCAGCAGGATATAAATCAAAATCAGGAGAATTGTTTTTTGGAGGTTCCAATGGGTTTATTAGATTTTCGCCGTTTATGATCAGGACAAATCCAGTTGCGCCCATTGCCATTATCTCCCATTTCTCTATTAATAATCGTGAAGTAATGCCCAATACTATCGGTTCTGTATTGAAAGACCATATTAGTAATACGCGGGAAATTCGACTACATCATCGGCAAAATTCCTTCAGTTTTGATTTTGTTGCTTCAAATTATTTATTTCCTTCTAAAAATAAGTTTAGGTATCGATTGCTGGGTTTTGATGAAGAATGGTTGGAAACTGATTTTGTTGGTAAGGCCATATATACCAATATTTCACCTGGCAAATACGTATTTGAGGTGTTGGCTGCAAATAACGATGAAGTATGGAACCATGAACCAACCAGCCTAGCAATTGTGGTGTCGCCACCTCTTTGGAAGCGATGGTATGCTTTTTTATTTTATCTGATTACTATTGTTGTTTTGGCTTATTTGATTAGGGTTGAAATTATTAGTAAGGAGAAGCTTAAGAATGAAGTTACCATAGAAAAAATTCACTTGGAAAATGAAAAGAAGCTGAGTCAACTTAAGCTACAGTTTTTCACCAATATTTCTCATGAGTTCAGAACGCCCCTGACTCTCATATTAGGCCCAGTTGAGAGATTATTGAAAAGCTATGCAGGCGAAGATCAGGTGGCTGATCAACTTACCATAGTGCGGAATAATGCTTTGCGATTGTTGAAATTAGTTACCCAGATCATTGATTTTAGAAAGGTTGAGACTGGAAAAATGGAGTTGGAAATGGTTGATGTAAATATTGTAGATCTTTGTTCTGATATTTATAACAGTTTTAAGGAACATGCTCGTTATCGAAATATTACATTTAGTATGGATGTTGACATGTCTCAAATAAGCATTAAGATAGACAAAGATAAATTTGATAAAATTTTATTTAATTTATTATCCAATGCTTTTAAAAATACTCCTGATAATGGTGTGATTAAGCTGGTGATGAGGAAAAATGCCGTTTATGGTAAGGATATGTTTAAGGATAGCTTTGTGATTGGTAAAATGTTTAAAGGTGATTATTTGGAGGTGAGTGTGCATGACAATGGTTGTGGAATAGCACGGGATGATTTATCAAGAATTTTTGATCGTTTTTATCATGGAAAAGAAGGTAAATATGCGAATGTGGGTATTGGATTGTCATTGACAAAAGAGTTGGTTAATATGATGCAAGGAAGGTTGGAGGTTTATACGGAAGAAAAGAAAGGTTCTGTTTTTGCCGTTCAGTTTGCTATTGATTCCAATGTTCGCTTTGATCATCAAACATTGTTAAGTGAAATGTCTAATGGTTGGGATAAAGGAGGGGCGCCAGCCGAATGGGAGAGTGTGGATTTAAATGGTAATATAAAACACAAGGATGCCTTGGTACTGATTGTAGAGGACAATGTGGAATTATGCGATTTTATTAGTGAGGTTTTACATCCATATTTTAAAACCGTTAAAGCGCCCAACGGAAAGGTAGGCATAGAATATGCTCAAACAATTTTTCCGGATATAATTGTTAGCGACGTGATGATGCCTGAAATGGATGGGTGCGAACTTTGTCAGCAAATAAAAAATGATATAAAAACGAGTCATATCCCGGTTATCTTATTAACAGCCTTAAATTCTGTACAGGATAAATTTACAGGATTAAGTATAGGTGCTGATGCATATATATCGAAACCATTTAAGGAAGAATTGCTCATTGTTCAAATAGATAACCTGATAGAATCGAGAAAGAAATTAAGTGAAGCATTCTCATCGGGTGGAGGTTTGTGGGAAGAGAAAATTGCAGACCTGTCCATGGATAAGAAGTTGGTAGAGAAGGCTCTTAGAATAGTCCATAAGAATATGCTTAACGAGAATTTCTCGGTAGAGTCTCTCGCAGCGGAGATAGGACTTAGTCGTACGCACTTACACCGTAAACTAAAAACAATCACCAACCAATCTGCATCGGAGTTTATTCGTAATACGAGATTAGAAAAAGCGAAAGAATTAATGAGCAAAGGTGAGCTTAAGATTAATGAAATAGGTTTTGCTGTTGGTTTTAATTCGCATACGTATTTTACCAAATCATTCAAAAAGTATGTGGGTCTTTCGCCTCAGGAATATTTAAAAAGTAAGCGTTAGTTAGCTGTCATGTTGGTATTTCTAGTTTTAACATAGTTTTTGTGGTATTGTTGCAGTGCTACGATTATCTTAATCACATAGGCAATCGTTTATTTTATCTATTCCCTTTTGATTATCTGAAAGGATGAGTAATACATCATTGGGTTTGATAATGGTTGATCCGTTGGGGGTTAGGTATTTGTTATCTCTTTTTATCATAGCAATAATCGCTTCCTTGGGGAAACTGATGTCTACAATTTTCTTATTCACCGCATTGCTATCTGGCAAAATAACAAGTTCTTTCATGGCTGTTTTGGCCATGTTGGTTAAGAATCTGTCCGTTTCAGAAATGGGTTTGACTTTTTGAGGCAATGCCACATGGAGCCATTTTGCAAATACAGACAGGGTAGTGCCTTGAATTAGTATGGATGTGACGGAGATAAAAAATACAATATTAAAAATCATATTTGCCTTATCAATTCCTGCTATTAGTGGATAGGTTGCAAATACAATGGGTACAGCTCCGCGTAAACCTACCCATGAAATGTATAGACGTCGTCTTACTTTCATTTTGAAGAATGCAAGACTAATGAAAATACTCATGGGGCGAGCCACAAGTATTAAGAATACGGATATGAGCATTCCTATACCAATCAGTGGAATAACCTGTGTAGGAAAAACAAGTAAGCCTAATGTGAGGAATAAAACGATTTGCATCAACCAGGCCAAACCATCGTACATTCTAAGAATTGTTTTCTTATGAATGAGATCTTGATTACCTAGGTAAACTGCACAGATATATATGGCCAGAAAACCATTTCCTCCTAAAAAGTCGGTGACAGAAAATGTTACAAACATCAGCGCTATCACTAAAACGGGATAAAGGCCTTCAAAGTCAAGTTTTATTTTGTTGATGATGATCTTACTGAGTTTCCCAAATAAAAAGCCAGTAATGCCTCCCACAATCATTTGTTGCAGAAATAAAAGAATAATAGAGACTATGCTTTGATCTTGATTGATGACTAATGATAAAAAAGCTATTGTAAGTACATAGGCCATGGGGTCATTACTTCCACTCTCCATCTCTAAGGTGGGGCGTAGGTTAGATTTTAAAGCAAGACTTTTGGACCGTAAGATTGAAAATACTGCTGCAGCATCTGTGGATGAAACTATGGAACCCAGGAGCAAACTCTCATATATGGTAAAGTCTGTGATAAGCCACACAAATGTGCCTAAGGTTAGTGCTGTTAGTAAAACACCCAATGTTGATAATACAAGTCCTTCTTTTAAGATGGGTTTTACCGATGACCAATCCGTATCTAGCCCTCCCGAAAATAAAATAAAATTAAGGGATACGATACCAATGAATTGAGCTATTTTATTGTTGTCGAAGTTAATGCCACCAATACCGTCGGTGCCTGCTAGCATTCCTATGGCCAGAAACAGCAATAATGTGGGAACTCCGAATTTATAGGAGGTTTTACCTACAATTATGCTAATAAATAGTAGAAGGGATCCTATTAATAATATGTTTTCGATGGATAAATTCATGCTTTATTTTATTTTTAATCTGTTGTATCTAAAAATACGGCTTCTTTTTAGAAATTACCAGAGGTCTTCGTAAGGATCATTGCTGCACTTTTGCAGCAAGTATTCCTAAAATGTGCGTTAACACAGCTGGCGTTAGTTGAAGGTAAATGTACAAATTTTGTAGGATAGCTAGTATTGTGATTTACATAAAAAAATGTTTTTTTCTGAAAATTACAGATTTAGTTATGATCTGTTGTAATAGATAATTTGGGAATAGGTCAGGTTAGAGTCGCATATGTAGTCTTTGAAGTTTTCTTATCAAAGATGGAGAAATCAGTAGTTTACTTGCAGCCACTATGTATGCCCGTATTTATGTTTTTGATGTTATATGAGACCCTGTGAAGGTATCGGATAAAGTCAACATGATGTATGTTCATTAACGAATAAATGTAAATTCTCCTCAAAAAGGCAGCATTTAAGTAGGGTATTTTATGAATAAAAGCTATTCTTGTGCTAATTATACGCAAGCAAATGTTTGTTTCTACCCGGGTGATGAGTGTTATAATAATGTCAAATCTGTAATATATTCTTGAATATGCTATTGGTAATGAGGAGATTGAATTGTGTATTGGTGGTGTTGCTTTGTTTTTTTGTGTTTTCTTGTGTTGCATTGGCACAAGAATATCAAGTAAGTTATTTATCGGTCAATGATGGGCTCTCGCATAATCAAGTAACTTCTATTATCAAAGATAATGATGGTTTCATGTGGTTTGGTACACGTGGTGGACTGAATAGATATGATGGTTATGAGTTTAAACATTATAAACCATCGGACAAGGGTGATAAGACATTGCACCATCCATCGGTTGAAGTACTGTATAAAGCCAAAGACGGTGAAATTTATATAGGTACAAAGTCTGCAGGTTACAGTTTGTATAGGCCAGATAAAGAGTTGTTTATGGCGAACGAATATCTCATGGAGAATTCGGATTTGCGAATCATTTCATTTTATGAAGATCATCAAAAAAATATTTGGGCGGGCACCTGGTCTAGTGGATTAATTAGCTTATCTCAAGATCAAGATTCGGTGCATTTTTATTCGAAAATTAAAAAGGTGTCGGCTATAATTCAAACGCCTGACAGCAAAGTTTGGTTGGGAAGTAGAGAATCTATATGGATGAAGGAAAAAGATCATGAATTGCAGCGATTAAAGCGCATGAAGGCTGGTTTTTATGAGATTACCGAGATGGCATATGATGAGTCTGAAGATTGTATTTGGTGTGTAGGCTGGAACTTGGGCTTGGTGAAATTTGATTATAAAAACCTTCGTTATACCGAATATGAAATTAGAGGTAGTAAAGGAAAAAAGTTGTCTTCCTATTCTTTATTAAAAGATAAGAACGGAAAAATATGGGTAGGTACCTGGGGGGAAGGGTTATATACCTTTGATCAGAATAATGATACCTTTCAAAAGGTTAATCTTAGTCAGTATTCTCAAGCTGACGAAATGATACAACCAACTGTTATTTTAGATATATTTCAGGAAGATAATGGAGATATATGGCTAGGTACACATAGGGGAATCGTGCGGCTTTCTGCAAAAGGGCAGTTTAATGTTGCAAAAGGCTGGAGAGAATTGGGTGACGAAAAAATGGTGTCATCTATAGTTGTGGATTCTCAGGATAAGTTGTGGATGGCCACCACGGATTATTTGTATCAGTATTCGAATAAGCGCTTGCGTCGATACAACATGAAGAGGAACACTATTGATGGATTTTCGAATGTGGGTATTGGTCAGTTAGTATACGATCAGGGAGATATTTTTGTCTGTTTTGATGTGGGTGTTCTGTTGGGAAAAAAGAATAAGGATGGTTCCTTTGTTTTTGTCAATGCGCAAGAAGAACTGAAGATTCCTGGCTTAAATGGGATTAATAAGGTGAGGGATATTAAGCGTTATGGCGATGAGCTTTGGTTGGCAACCCAACAAAAGGGTCTGTACTTATATGTGAAGAAAGGGAATCAATATGTTTTCAAAAGAAATTTTACAGGTGCCAACTTGAAAGGCCAACTCAAAGATACACGTGTGACTGGTGTTTTTAGAGACAAGAACAATGTAATGTGGGTATCCACCTACAAAGGATTGTATAAATATAATTCCGATGAGAGCGTTTTTATTTCCATTGAAGATTATTTGCAGGATGGTAAGCGTTTGCAATGTGATATCATACTTTGCTCATATGTTGATCAGGATAATAACATATGGTTTGGTACTCCATGCGGGTTGAATCAATTGGTTCAGAGTGATGAGTATGTCTTCTCCTTGAAAGAATATACCCAGGCGGACGGGTTGCCTGATGATTATATTAATTCAATTATTGAGGATGATGGAGGGGATATTTGGGTGAGTACCAATGGTGGATTGTCGAAATTAAATGTGAAAACACAGGCGTTTTCGAACTTTAATCAACTGGATGGTATAGAAGGAAGTTCTTTTATAGAGGCAGCAGGATGTAAGGCAAAGGATGGTGTTCTATATTTTGCAGGGGACGAAGGGGTTGTTTATTTTAACCCGAAATCGATTCTCTATAACGATTATAATCCGGAGATAGTTGTTACCAGTTTTAAGGTATTAAACCATGAAGTGAATTATGATGAGAAAGGTATCCTTAGTAAAAATATCAACGAAACCCAACGTATTGTATTGGGATATAAAGAAAAAGAATTTTCCATTGAATTTGCGTCCTTAGATTATAAGGCGCCTAAGTTAAACCATTATGCCTATCAGCTTAAAGGGTATAATGATCGTATGGTATATATTGGTTCTCGTCGTCATGTATCCTTTAATAATCTTAGTCCTGGTGATTATACATTAATATTGAAAGGTACCAATAGTAATGGGGTATGGAGCGATAAGCAGTATGAGGTGGATATAACGATTAAGCCTGCTCCGTGGAAAACTTGGTATGCTATCTTAATTTATATAGTCGTTATTTTTGGAGGAGTGGTCGCGATTAGCTGGGTTGGTGTGCGACAAGAACGTTTGACCAATAGTATTGAAGTGGAGCGATATCAGCGCCAACAGGAGACCGAATTGAATGAATATAAGTTCAGGTTTTTTACGAATATATCCCATGAGTTACGGACCCCTTTAACCCTTATTCTGGCTCCCATTAATGAGTTAATAAAAAAAGAAACGCAGGAGTGGGAGTCTGGATATTTGAAGGATAAGCTTCGGTTAATTTATCAGAATGCCAAAAAGTTGCATAATCTGATTGACTTATTGTTGGAGTTTAGAAAGATGGAAGCCGGAAAGTTAAAGCTTGAAGTTGAGGAGGTTGATTTTAAGGAGTTTGCAGGTTCGGTGGTCGAAAGCTTTGCGGAGTTGGCCAAGAGTAAACAGGTGGTTTATTCAGGAGTGTTTGATGGAGATGACTGGCGTTGTTTTGTGGATACGGATAAGATGGGTATGGTGATAAATAATTTGCTTTCAAATGCTTTTAAGTATGCCGGGCAACCTGGTATGGTTAATGTAAAGGCTAAGTCTTTGGAAGATACCATTGTTTTAGAAGTGATCAATAATGGCCGCGGTATTTCAGAAGATGAATTACAATATTTGTTTGAACGTTTTTATCAGGCAGATGGACAGCATCATATGGGAAGTTCTGGTATTGGACTTTCCTTGATTAAAAATTATTTGGATCTGCACCAAGCTGTCATCAAAGTACAAAGTAAGCGCAATGAGCTGACTTCATTTGTCATCACCTTAAAGAAGGGAAGAGAGCATTTGAGGGATGAAGATATACGAGTGTGTGACAAAAGGCCAGCCCTGCCTGTTGAACCTATTTATTCAAGCCATAAGAAGCTAACACGATCCCTGAATGTGGGTGCGAAAGGTGCCCGGGTATTGGTGGTGGAGGACAACGCGGAGCTTAGGTCTTATATTGTAGAATTGTTAGAGGTGCATTATCATGTACTGGAAGCAGAAAATGGACTGGAAGGGTATGAACTTGTGGTGGAACATAAGCCTGATTTGGTGATATCAGATGTTATGATGCCTAAGATGGATGGATTTGAGCTTTGCCAAAAAATTAAATTAAATGATACGATATCGCTCACTCCGGTTATATTATTAACAGCAAAAGCAACACCTCGGGATCAATTGTTTGGTGCTAAAAAGGGGGCTGAAGTATACATGACTAAGCCCTTTGATCCGGAGCTTTTGCTTGAGAAAAGCAAGATGTTGATTGCCGGCCGAAAAAAAATGTCAGTAGAACTAACTCAAAAGGTAGTGTTGGCTCCAACAAATGCGCCAATAACATCCGAGGAGCAGGCGTTTTTGCAGTCGGCCATGAAAGTGATGGAGCAATATTTGGGTGATGTGAACTTTGATGCCCAGAAGTTAGCCAAAGAAATGGCAATGAGTAACTCAACTCTTTATAGGAAGACAAAAAAGATCATCAAAAAATCTCCCGCTGAGTTTATTAAGTATATACGTTTTCAAAGGGCTGCTCAATTGATTGAAGAAAGTAATCTTACTATTTCTGAAATAGCAGAAAGTATAGGCTATGTGGATTTAAAGAGTTTTAGAAAGATTTTTAAGCAGCAGTATCATATGACTCCTACGGAATTTCGCGAACAAAAAAAATAAGGTTTTTATCATTCATCTGTGCGATCTATTATTTGCGCTGTCCATGTCTGTTTTATTGCCTGTCTGAGAAATGGGTAGTACTTGGGATCCTTTCTTTTGATTGTTGTCTGGATGGGTATGTAATGGTCTTATATATAGTAATTTGTCTCTCTTGTGTGATTGGTTTACACCTCCTCTGTGATAAGCCTCTATTTTCTATTATGACCTATTTAACCCTCTTGTAAGAATGTTGTAATCTATGATAAAACCTTAATAAATGTAAAATTGCACAGGTCAATGAGTGAGTCTTAAAAAGACTCGATGCTCAGGAAATAGCAAATACATTAAACCATGGATGAATTACTAAAAGTTATAAAAAGAAGAAAGCAGGCTAAGCTTACTTTATATGTACTGTTGATTTTTTTTGTAGGTATGGTGTTCATGTTATTCATCTGAGGAAGAAGGAGAATATATTAAGTTATTATATCTTATGACGAAGCTCTAATACATCATTTGGATAAAATAACAAATATAAGTAGTGTGACACAAGCAATGGTATCTGTTCTTCTTGTGTCACAACGCTTACCTACCAAAGGTATAGTAGCAATGATTTAAAATGTGTATATAATGAAGATTAGTTTATTGGCCATCTTGATGGCAGTATTGGTTATAGGTGGATGCAGCAAACCTAAAGGGGTATTTAAGCCAGGTCAGCTATGGCTTGATAATAACGGTGTCCACTTGAACGCACATGGAGGCGGAATAATGATCCATGATAATACCTATTATTGGTTTGGAGAACATAAAACAGAAGGTAAAGCTGGCAATAAAGCCTTGGTGGGCGTGCATTGTTATTCTTCGAAAGATTTATATAATTGGAAAGATGAAGGTGTTGCCTTGTCTGTAGTATCTGATACAACAAGTTTAATTGTGAAGGGGTGTGTGATAGAAAGACCAAAGGTTATATTTAATGCTAAGACCAAAAAGTTTGTTATGTGGTTTCACCACGAGTTAAAGGGTATGGGATATGATGCCGCAATGACTGGTCTGGCAGTGAGTGATCACGTAACCGGACCTTATCAGTATATTAAAAGTATGAACCCCAATGCTGGAGTCTGGCCCATCAACTATCCTGATTCTCTAAAAACAAGGAAGGTTGATATGGATACCATTAAACAGTGGTCGCCAACCTGGCGTAAAGAAGTGGAATTAGGGTATTTCTTGCGACGCGATTTTGAAAAAGGTCAAATGGCCAGAGATATGACTTTGTTTGTGGATGACGATGGTAAGGCCTATCATATCCATTCATCAGAAAATAATCAGACCTTACATATATCTGAGTTGACAGAGGATTATTTAGGATTCTCAGATAAGTATACAAGGGTTTTGGAGGGTAAAGCAAATGAAGCTCCTGCCTTGTTTAAGAGAGGGAATCAATATTATATGATAAGTTCCGGTTGTACCGGGTGGAAACCTAATCCTGCAAGATCGGCTATGGCAACCCATCCACTAGGTAAATGGACCGAGTTGGGTAACCCTAGCCAGGGATCTGAAGAAGATGTAAGAACCACCTTTCATTCGCAAAGTACTTTTGTCCTTCCTTTGATTGGACAAAAAGATGCTTATGTGTATATGGGCGATCGTTGGGTACCCAATAATGCTATTGATGGTAGATATATATGGTTGCCTATGGAATTTGAGGCTGATAGACCCATTGTTAAATGGTATGCAGAATGGGATTTGTCAATTTTTAACGAAGGTGAAAATGAATAAACTAAGTTATTTGATGGCTTTATTGTTTTGTTGTGTGATGACATCACATGTTCTGGCACAGCAAAGTATGATCAAGCCTAATGTAATCATTATTTTAACCGACGATCAGGGTTATGCTGACGTTGGTTTTAATGGTTGTAGAGATATTCCAACACCTAATATTGATCGTATAGCTAATAATGGCGTCCGATTTTCCAGAGCATATGTTACTTATTCGGTGTGTGGACCAAGTAGAGCTGGAATCATGACGGGGCGATATCAGGATAGGTTTGGTTTTGGAAGGAATCCCTTGTTGGCACCTAATGATACCATGCAAGGACTGCCTTTAACAGAACAAACAATGGCAGAGATGTTGCAACAATCGGGTTATACTTCCATGGCCTTGGGAAAGTGGCATCTGGGAGCACATAAGTCTCAATATCCCTTAAAAAGAGGCTTTAATGAGTTCTTTGGTTTTCTGGAAGGAGGACATTCCTATTTTCCTCAAGAATGGATCATCAATGATGTCTCGGAAGTGAAAAAGCAATATGATGGTTATCGCACAAAATTAATGCGTAATAATGGTAGGGTAGAAGAAGGGGAATACATAACGGATGCTCTCTCGCGGGAAGCTGTTTCTTTTATCCAACGTAAGGCCAATGAACCTTTTTTTATTTATTTGGCCTACAATGCTCCACATGGTCCCTTACAGGCAACTGAGAAATACTTGAAGCGTTTTGATCATATCACGGATAAAAAACGGAAAACTTATGCTGCCATGGTTAGTGCAGTAGATGATGGTGTGGGCCTCTTGTTGAATAAACTGGATGAGTTACAACTGACTGATAATACCATGGTCTTTTTCTTGTCTGATAATGGAGGACCTGAACATCACAACGCATCTGATAATGGGGTGTTGCGCGAAGGAAAGAGTAGCTTGTACGAAGGAGGTATTCATGTGCCTTTTGCCATGCAATGGCCTGGAAAAATACCTTCCGGCATGGTATATGATAAACCTGTTATTTCGCTGGATATATTCGCAACAGCGGCTCACTATGCCGGGGCAACAGCTAAGAATGAGCTTGATGGTGTTAATATCATTCCTTATGTGAAGGGTGAGAAAAAAGAACTGCCTCATGATTATTTATGTTGGCGAAAATTTGATACCAATGATTATGCAATTGTCAATGGCGATAATAAGGTGGTTAAGTATCGCACAGACAAGGATGCGTTTTATAATTTGAAAGATGATATTGGAGAAACCACACGCTTGCCTCTCACGGAGAAATATCAGGCTGCTAAAGTTAAATACGAAGAGTGGCAGGATGAGATGAAAAATCCTGTCTTCCTGGGGTTAATGCAGGATAAAGAATATACTCGCTTAAATCCTAATCGTTTTATAATGGTAAATCCTTACAAGCCGGATAGCTTAGAGGCATCGGAACCTGAACATTATGAACTTGTTTGGGCTGATGAGTTTGATGAGGATGGAAAACCCAACGAAAAGTATTGGTCCTATGAGAAAGGGTTCGTGAGAAATAATGAATTGCAATGGTATCAGCCAGATAATGCTAAGGTTAAAGAAGGATTGCTTATTATTGAGGGGAAAAGGGAGAAAGTTAAAAATACATTTTATGAGAAAGGAAGTAATAATTGGCGAAAAAATAGAAAATATGCAGCGTATACTTCGGCTTGTATTAAAACAGTAGATAAATTTTCTTTTCAGTACGGAATTATGGAGGTGCGTGCCCGGATTGATACCAGTATGGGTATGTGGCCTGCTATATGGACTTTGGGGGTTCATAAGCCCTGGCCAGCTAATGGTGAAGTGGACCAAATGGAGTATTATCGCCATAATGGTGAAGCTAAAATTCTGGCCAATGCAGCCTGGGCTAGTCAACGAGGAAGGGCCAAATGGGATTCGGAAAAAATACCTTTGTCTGAGTTTGTGAATAAACAACCAGATTGGGAACGACGATTTCATGTGTGGAAAATGCATTGGACCGAGGATTTTATCCGTTTATATTTGGACGATGAGTTGCTGAACGAAATAGACTTATCTCAAACCATTAATGCAGATGGAAGTAATCCTTTTCACCAAGCACAATATATATTATTAAATTTGGCCATTGGTGCCCGAGGAGGAGATCCTTCACAAACCATATTTCCACGTAAATATGAGGTTGATTATGTGCGGGTTTTTCAAAAGAAAATAAGTGATAAGTGAGGCCTATTGAATTGAAACGTTTTTTTAATTGTAAGAAACCAGATATAAAAATGAGTAAATTAATTTTTGTCGCAGGCTTTATGGCCTGTCTGTTGATGATGCTAAGCTGCCAACCGGATGACACTAAAACAAAAAAGCAACCGAATGTGATTGTTTTGTTGGTTGACGACGCAGGATATGCTGATTTTGGATTTGCGGGTAGTAAAGACCTAAAAACACCTAATATTGATAAGCTGGCCAATAACGGCATGGTATTTACCGATGCACATGTAAGTGCTTCGGTGTGTGGCCCTAGTAGAGCTGGTATTATGACAGGTAGGTATCAACAACGTTTTGGGTTTGAGTGTAATCCTTCTAGTGATCATAGTGGGGTCGATCTAGGTGAAACAACCATAGGAGAAGCCATGCAACAAGCCGGGTATACAACGGCAGCCTTTGGTAAATGGCACTTGGGGTATGAGCCCGAATATAATCCCAACGCACGTGGTTTCGATTATTCATGGGGTTTTCTATCCGGTGGACGAAGGTATTTTTCGAATAAGACACAGGATCAGCCGGGTCATACACATTCCATCCGGGAGAATGGCCAGTTTACCACTTTTGAGGGCTACTTGACCGATCGGTTGGGAGATAAGGCAGTCGAGTTTATCGACAAAAATAAAAAGGATCCTTTTTTTATGTATTGGGCACCTAATGCAGTACATACTCCTATGGAAGCTACAGAGGAAGATATGGCTTTGTTTAAAGGTCATCCGCGTCAGAAATTGGCTGCCATGACCTGGGCTTTGGACCGGTCTGTGGGTAAGATTGTACAAAAACTGAAAGATGAAGATCTTCTAAATAATACACTTATCTTCTTTTTAAGTGATAACGGGGGTGCACACAATAATCAATCATCCAATTATCCACTGAAAGGCTTTAAGGGCAATAAGTACGAAGGGGGACATCGAGTGGCATTTTTTATGCATTGGCCCGAAGAAATTGAGAAGGGTACCTACAATGGATTAACTTCTTCGCTGGATATTTTTGCCACCTCCATTGCTGTAACTGGTAAGCAGGTACATACTAATAAAACCTTGGACGGTGTTAACTTGATTCCATATGTTAAAAATGGCATAGCAGAAAGTCCTCACAAACAATTATTTTGGCGTAAAGATCAAATGGCTGCTATGCGTAGTGGTCAATATAAAATGATTCGCGTAGCTAGGTTGGGCTATCGTTTGTATGATTTAGAGGAGGATTTAGGTGAAAGTAATGATTTGTGTGAGGCTAAAAATACTGCGCTTCATGAACTGCAAAACCAATTGCAATCTTGGGAAAAGGGATTGATTCAGCCTCTTTGGACTGAAGGAGCTATTTGGGATACCATCACCTGGATGATTCATGAAGATTATTATCTAAATCGACCGGTGCGTGTGAAAGATCCAGGAAGTCTTAAAGAATGGAGAAAGCGCAAAAGAGAATCAGCGAAAGATATGCTTTTATTGCAAGATATATCGCGTCTTTAAAAAGGTGCTTCGTTGCTTTGTTTCAATAGAACCATCGTGTTGTTGCGCTAATTTTTTTAAGCACTGACGTAAAGTTGTAAAAGTGCATTAAAAGATCTAATGCTAAGTACGGTCAAGACAGAATATATAGTTAATATGCGAATGTTGTTATAAAATATAAATTAAATCATTAATTTTCAGATATATGAAGAGATTATATGTAATAATGGTTTTAACTCTGATGCTGAATGCGGTGGTATCAGGTCAAAATGACTGGGAGAACCCGGAGATTTTTCAAATAAATAGGGAGAAGGCGCGTGCTACTTTTCATGCCTTTTCAAATGTGGAAAAGGCGTTGAAGAATGATGTTTCTTCGGCCGATTATATAAAATGTTTAAATGGTAATTGGAAGTTCTCTTATGTAGAAAAAGCTTCTGAACGGCCACTGGATTTTTATAAAACAGAGTATGATGTTTCTGCTTGGGACGAAATTGTTGTGCCAGGTAACTGGGAGTTGTATGGTTATGGATTTCCAAACTATACGAATCGGATCTACCCTTTTAAAAAAGACCAACCGCGTATCGAAGATAAATATAGCCCTGTAGGTTCTTACGTGACTTGGTTTGACGTTCCCGAAAATTGGAGCGGGCGAGAGGTGTACCTTCAGTTGGGGTCTGTTAAGTCTGGATATTATCTTTGGCTGAATGGCAAGAAGGTAGGCTATAGCCAGGATTCAAAATTGCCGTCGGAGTTTAACCTCACACCTTATCTGGTAAAGGGTAAGAATAAGTTGGCCATCCAGGTTTTTCAATTTACCGATGGAAGTTATTTGGAAGATCAGGATTTTTGGCGTTTGTCTGGTATTCAGCGTGATGTATTCTTGTTGGCTCGTCCTAAAACACATATTCGCGATTTTTTTGTGAAAGCATTACTGGATGAGAAATACCAAGATGGCGTATTTAGTTTGGATGTTGAATTACTTAATAAAAACAAACGTAGTGCGAACAATAATGTAATTGAATATAAACTCATGGATCTTCAGTCCAATACCTGGTTGCAGGGTGTGTCGGATAAGCTATCGGTATCAAAAAATGGAAGTGTTCATTTTCAATTTGACGGTACCATCAAAAATGTTAAGAAGTGGTCCGCTGAAGAGCCCAATCTGTATCAGCTGCTTATTGCTTTGAAAAATTCTAAGGGGCAGGTGGTCGAGGCCACATCTATCCATGTTGGCTTTAGAACTTCTGAAATAAAGAATGGACAACTATTAGTCAACGGCCAACCCATCCTTCTGAAGGGTGTTAACCGTCACGAACATGATGCGCTTTTTGGACATGTCGTCAGTGAGCAAGCGATGATTGAGGATATCAAACTGATGAAACAGTTTAATATCAATGCTGTACGTACCAGCCATTATCCAAACGACCCCAAATGGTATGCCTTGTGCGATAAATATGGTATATATTTGTATGATGAAGCAAATATAGAATCGCATGGTTATGGTTACAAAATAGATGAAACTTTGGCCAATAAACCGGAATGGAAAAATGCCCATGTAAGTAGAGTGCTTAATATGGTGGAACGGGATAAAAATCATCCTTCTGTGATTGTTTGGAGTATGGGTAATGAGGCCGGCACCGGGATGAACTTTCTGGAAGCATATAAGCAAGTGTACAAAAGAGATGGTGATAGACCAGTGCATTATGAGAGGGCTGAAAAATTAACGAATATTACTGAACAACATACCGATATTCATGGCGATATGTACCGCAGAATATGGGATATTAAAAAAGTATATCTGAATAGAGAGCTGAAAAGACCTTTTATATGGTGCGAATATGCTCATGCCATGGGTAATAGTAGTGGAAATTTTAAAGAATATTGGGACCTCGTGCATTCGCATCCTCAAGTACAAGGTGGATTTATTTGGGACTGGATGGATCAAGGCTTAGTCGCCTATAAGGAGGGTCAGGAGTATTCGGCTTATGGCGGCCACTTTGAACCTGCCGGACATAGACATGATAATAACTTTTGTTTTAATGGTGTTGTTAATGCTGACCGTACGCCTCACCCCGGATTATATGAGGTTAAAAAAGTATATCAGAACATTGATTTTGATGGAAGTGAGATAAAAGATGGTCATGTTATTATTCATAATGGTCGTTTCTTTGCTGATTTGTCTGACCTTGTATTTAAATGGGAACTTGTTGAAAATGGCTCCGTGGTTAAATCTGGAAATATTGCTTCCAACGGCTTAGCTCCTCAGTCTAAAGAAAGTTATACGATTCCCTACGGAGAGTTAAAAGATGGTCAGGAGTATTTTTTAAATATGTATGCTTTGAATATGGGATTTAAACCCTTAATCCCGTTTGGGCATGTTATGGCCCAAGAGCAATTTCCTTTGGCAGTGTCTCCGTTGACTAACACCTTGATGACAGCGCATGTAAATGCCTTAAATGTAATAGAGGATGAAAATAGGGTGAACATTGTTGGAAACGATTTTGCTATTACTTTTTCGAAATCAAACGGTGCATTGAGTTCGTATGTGATCAATGGTATGGAGCTGTTGAAGAGTCCTATGGTTCCTGATTTTTGGCGTGCTCCAACGGATAATGATTTTGGAAGCAAAGTGCCCAAGCGGTGTAATGTGTGGAAAGAAGCCTCTTCTTCCATGTCATTAACATCGTTTCAAAAAGAACGCTTAGATAAAAGTACTTTTAAGATTAATACTGTATTATCCATTGATAATGTGAATACGGTTATTCATCTTGACTACCTCATTCATGGGGATGGAAAAATTAAAGTGAATTATGAAATGGAGGCCAGTAAGGTAAAACTTCCCGAGATTCCTCGAATTGGTTTAAAACTAAGGTTACATAAAACCCTGGATAATTTGAGTTATTATGGAAAGGGACCATGGGAAAATTATATAGATAGAAATACAGCATCCTTTGTAGGTATCTATCATTCAAAGGTTGAAGATCAGTATTTTGCTTATGGAAGACCTCAGGAGAATGGTCATAAAACAGATGTGCGATGGCTGGGCTTGTTTAACTATTCCGGAATGGGATTAAAAATGATTGCTGTTGACCAGACGATTGAGTTTAATGCTTTACCAATGGCAAAAGAAGAACTAGATCCTGGAATGAGTAAAAAGCTGAGAACGCCTTTGGATGTTAAAGAAGCCGACTTTGTGGAGTTGCATATCGACCATAAAATGATGGGAGTAGGAGGTGATAATAGTTGGGGAGCCAAACCTCATGAATCCTATTTGTTTTATGCGGACAAAAATTATAGCTATTCATTTATCATTTGCCCAAAGAATTTATAAATGGAAGATGGCTTGTAAGTCGTATGCCATTGGTAAACGATTGTAGTGTGGTAAGGCAGGACTGATTTATAGTCCTGCCTTCTTTGTCTGGTGTGCCGTGCATGGTAACTAACTAGATGATGCAAGTTCATTATGGGGGTTTGTAGTAGTCAACCATTAGCCAATGGCAAGGATACTTACCGTGAGGTATAATCTGAAGGAAGCCCGAGGCAAAAATCACTCAACAGAGCATTGTTGGAAACCTTTAAAGAATCGGCAAAGTTTTTGGTCGTTGATTTTTGAAGAGCCACCACTTTTGGGCAAGCCTATTACAAAAAAGATGTTCTGTTTATTTAATAAATTTTCAATATCATAAAATAAGCAAAAGTTCTGTATTTCGTTATATTTGCGTGTTGTACATAAAGCATGGTTTGCCCCGATGTTATTAACACAAAAAGAATAAAGAAAACAATGAAGGCAAAAGAAATATTTGAAATAGGATTGCAATATCATCATTATGCTAATACGGCATATCCGTTGACGCCTAATTCTTATAAAGAGTTCAAGGTAAAAAATCAAACCGAATATGTTGATTTTTTAAAAAGAGATTGGCATAAATCCGATAAATTAAGTCTTTATGTACACATCCCTTTTTGCAAAGTGAGGTGCAAATTTTGTGAGTACGTTGTGTTGGAAGGTACTGATCTAAACACAGAAGATTTATATGTCTCTTTATTGCTGAAGGAAATAGAGATGTATAAAACAATTCTTCATGGCAAAAAGATAGTTGGTTATGATCTTGGAGGAGGAACGCCAACAAAGCTCTCGATAAAAAACATAGAAAAAATAACGAATGCGCTGGTTGATTCTTTTGATTTCGAAAAAGATGTGGTTTTTAGTATTGAAACGACACCAGTGATTGCCGCAAATGAATTTCAGAAATTAGTAGCTATTTACAAGCTTGGATACCATAGAATTAGTATGGGGATTCAAACGGTTTCCGAAAGGCTGCTAAACGATTTGGGAAGGGAAGGAACAACTCAGATTTATGAAAAAGCAGTTCAGAACATTCGCTTAGCTGGATTTGAGAAGTTTAATATCGACCTTATGTATGGTTTTTTACACCAAAATGATGAAGATTTTGAAAACACCTTGAAGTATGCCATTGCTCTAAAACCTGATTATATTACACTTTACCGTAACAGATATAAAGGTACAAAGCTTGAAGGTGAAGCCGGAGGAGTTTCGTTATTTAAAATTATTCGACAATATAGACTAGCTTACAGTATTTTAATTAAAAATGGGTACAAGGCTAATGTTGGTAAGAATACATTTAGTAAAATAGAAGGGGATTATGGAACAAGTGACTACCTGACTAAACGTGTAATTGATGGTGTGCCTTATGTGGGTATGGGACTTGGTGCTCAATCATTTGGAAATGATTATTTGGCATACAATTCAGGTGCTGCAAATAAGCAATTAGTTAAATATAAACAACAAATTGACAGTCAACAGATACCCATACAGGATCTTTATTGTCTCGATATACAGGAGTCTATTGCAAAAATGGTTTCTGTTGCATTTTATTTCGGATTCGTTGATTTAATTGCATTTGAAAAGAGATTTAACGTGTCTTTTGTAGCGCATTTTAAAGAAGAGGTTGACTTTGTTCTTCAAGAAAACCTGATGGTAATCAGCGAGGGGCGATTAATCTTGACCAATCGGGGAGCCGATTATATAAATGGAATAATTCCATTGTTCTATTCTGAGCGTTCGAAAGCAGAATTACTGGAATTACATAAAAAGAGTAAAATTCTTTCAACAGGAGAAACCGAATTTCTTAAAGCTTATCATATGAATGAGTTTGAGCGACCATCGGTAGCTACAGATACGGTTGTGTTAGTGCCAGAAAATAAATCTCAGGAAAAGCAGTTTTCTGTTGTTCTTATAAAACGTGGTGAACATCCGTATATGAATGATTGGGCATTACCTGGAGGATTTGTCAAAAGAAATGAGACGGTGGAGATGGCTGCATATCGAGAGTTGAAAGATGAAACAGGTATCTCGGATTTTACACTTTCACAGCTTCATGTTTTTAGTGAACCGAAACGAGATCCAAGGGGGTGGATCATCTCATGTTCTTTTTGGGGTATAGGTAATTTAGATCAACAAAACTTGCAGTTTGGAGATGATGCAATTGATGTTCAGCTGTTTAAGATTGAACTTACATCAACGGACTTGCTTAGGTATATACTAACACTTTCTCATAAAGAGATTAAGCTGACAGCTGTTATTGAAAAAGTAAAAAATGATAATAACATACTGCATTACAAGGTGGTTGAATCAAATGGAATTGCATTTGACCATGCTAAGATATTAATGATTGCGCTAGAGAGGGCAGCAAAGCATAGAGGCTAACACGGGTGCTATAATGGCAGTTTTTTATACAACCTGCGTGGGGATGTAGGTAGGCAGTGATGGCAATGTGGCTCCAGGTATCTGCTTGGGCGTTGAACCCTTTTGCCTTATGCGCCCTGTCTTCCATTCAATTTCATTACATTTGGACTACCACAAAAAATTACAAACTAAATAGTTTTGCATGATAGAAACAGCCAAAAATAACTTAAAACAACTTCGCGATTTGTTGGAAAAATTAAGCAATGATGATTATTCCACTCGTCCTGAAGTATTATTGGGAGCCTCTATTGGTGAGCACTATAGACATGTTCTGGAGTTTTATCTATTATTAGTCTCAGGTTCTAATGCTGGTGTAATCAGCTACGACTCTCGCAAGCGCAACAACATTATTGCGCAAGATACAGCCTTTGCGTGCCACCATAGTTCCGCGGTAATACCAAAAGGATGATATCATTCTTTGCTATCCTAAAGATGCGCTGGCAGGCGGTTCTTGGATTGCTATGAGTAATCATAGACGTGTGGTGTGCTTACTCAATGGGGCTTTTGTTCCCCATGTCAAACAAGTATTTCATACCCATAGTAGAGGGAAAGTATTAATAGATGCTGCCAAGACAAGCTTGAATCCCGAAGTGCTTTTCTCTGCAGAATCGCTCGCATATACCGAACCTTTTACCTTGTTGACCATTGATTTTGGCCGCTATCATTCACCCTCTCAATACGGAAGAGTGCGAGGCAGTATTACCGACCCTGATTTAAAAGTACTTACTGTGCCAGAGATATCAATAGATGGAAATGAGATTTTGAATTTCACAGAAATATTGAAGGAACTTCAACAGAATCCATCGTGTCATGGAGATGGTAAACTGCATGCTTCCTACGCTCCTATTTATTTTGAAAAGGCTTATGAAAAGGCCTTAGAAATGCAAGCTATGAGTCCCATGCCTTATGGTCCGTTTTAATACAACGGAAGCAATTGCTCACGCTTTGTAAATGCGGTGTTACGGGCAGGAAAACCCAATTGGAGACAGCGTTTTAGACTGAAATTTTGGCTTACGCCTACTCCCTTGACTAATGTGCATGCTTTTTACAATCAAACGATTATTAAAAATATAAGTGGGAAGCAGCCTGCTTATCCCTCGTTCAAACCCCATAAGAAGTTTTTGCAATCGACTTTGCCACAACCTCCGAAGCACCCTAATATTCCTGAAGATGCGCAATGGTTGGCTGGCGAAGGAGCTGGATCCTGGTTTCATGTTGAAACTGAAAAAGCCTTGCTTAAAATCACCCGTTACTCACCGTCAGCAACAATTGAATGTACAGGTTTTTATGATAGTAAAAAAGTTTATTCTCATTGGGTTGATTTACATGCTTGTACAGTGACCTATCCCAGCCATTGCCATAGGGTTACCATAAAACTTTAAGAAGATAAAGTACGATTTTATAAAAAAGTGAGCTAAAAATTGAATACTTATTTTTCTACCTTTAGGCTATGGATATTTCAAGAAGAAGGTTTATTAGAAATGCCGGTGTTGTTAGTATTGCTACCCCTTTAGTATCGTCACCAGTCATGGCATTAAGTCAAGCTACCCAGGCTGGTGTCTTGAAGGTGCATTTGTTTTCTAAACATTTGCAATTTATGGATGTTCAGGAGGCCGGACAAATAGCTGCTGAATTAGGGTTTGATGGTTTAGACTTAACGGTTCGTCCCCATGGGCATATTTTACCAGAGAATGTAAAAACTGATTTGCCTATTGCTATCAAGGATTTGCAAAAGAGTGGCTTATCTTGTCATATGATTACCACCGCCATTACAGATGTGAATAATGCTTGTGATGTAGAGATTATTCGTGTGGCAGCTGAGGAGGGCGTTAAATTTTATCGTAGTAATTGGTTTAAGTATCACAAAGAAAAAACCATGCAGGAGTCACTTCATTTCTACCAGAAAAAAATCCGTGAATTGGGCGAAGTTAATAAGAAACATGGGGTAGTGGGATGTTATCAAAACCATGCGGGGACAGCAATCGGGTCTTCGTATTGGGAAATCAAAGAGCTGTTAAAAACAGTAGATGCAAAATATTTTGGTACGCAATATGATATCCGGCATGCCATGGTAGAAGGGGGATTGTCATGGCCCAATGGTCTTCGCTTGCTAAAAGATCATATTAAAACAATGGTGCTGAAAGATGTTAAATGGGGGAGGGTGAACGGAAAATGGAAGTTGGTGAATGTGCCTATTGGTGAGGGAATGGTGGATTTTAATACCTATTTTAAAAGTTTAAAAGAGGATGGTTTGCAACCACCCGTTTCCTTGCATCTGGAATATCCATTGGGAGGTGCAGAAAGCGGTAGTAGAACCATTTCGGTTGATAAGAAGGTGATTTTTGATGCCATGAGAAAAGATCTCACAGCGGTTCATAAGCTTTGGCGACAGGCTTGATGAATGGGAGATGTTGAACCCGGAAAATGCATTTGAAAATATATGACGAAGTTCTCATGCATCATTCGGGTTGGACCTGTTTTGTGTAATGCTTTTTCAGTGTTGAAACTGCTTGCTGCCGCCGTCCATATTCTTCAATTGAGCTGTCACCATGTTATGGATGGAGTCTGCATACGATTTGTTTAGGGTGTAAACGCCTACTTCGATGTTTAGTCGATTGTTTTTATGGCTTACTTTATTGATGACAGGACTTTGTGAAACAGACACCCATGGCGTGTTAAGAATTTGTTTTTTAAGATGAGGAATGAGCAGATCAGTAGTTATGGTTTCCGGGAATGAGAATTTTAGTATAACCTTATCCAGGTGCTGATTACTACTGTGTTGTAATATTGTTTTTGAACGAATATTATAATAGGGAATTGAATGGATATTACCATGTGCATCTTCTATGTCCAACCTCAAATGTCCTGCTTTTTTTATCTGTCCCTTCATCTCATCAATCTCAATAAAACAGCCTATGTTCACCTTGTTCTGTACTTTTAAAAAGGCGCCGGATATAAAATCACGAAGTACCAAAAATAAGGGTACAGCAAATATACAGATGGTTACCCCTATGGAGATAAGAATAAAGTAGTTTCTTGATTCATACACATGTTTGGTTACCCAAACAATAAATCCAATCCAGAAAAACAATTCGGTGAACGATAAAACATAGTCCAGCTGGTATTTAAAACGATGGGATATATTAAGTTTATTTTTTAGGTAGAATAAAATGCGATATCCAAGAAATACAAGAGATGCAGTTATAAAAAATTTCATGATCATAGTGCGTGTTTTAAATAATTCCTTTTGATTGACATACAGCCACCAATAGAGGCTCAATATTTCTGCCTAAGCAATAAAGTGCGTCTGTTTTATGAACTATCAGTCCTGCGTTCTTAATGGTAGTCAATAGGTTTTCAACATTTTCTTTCTCCCATCCTGTGAGTCTCATAAGCTTTTCTACCCCAATATTCTTGTGCTGAATAAAAAGAGCGATGGTGATGAGCCAGTTATGTTGTAGGTTATAAAGTATTTCAGGGTTTACCTTTTGAGGTTTTTTGATGTTAAGCATCTCATGATTGGCATCTGTAATATTTGCTTTCCATATATTCATGGCCATGCCGGGAATGCCTTCTGATGCATTGAAATAGGCGTTAAACAGAATGGAATAACTTAGTTGCGATAAATTGCTTTCGGGTTTTCCATGGTAAAAAAGCGATAAGCCGCTTGATTTATGACGGTTCAAAATGAGCGATTGAAGCTCCTTGGACGAAAATGGTTCGCAGTCAATAATTCCCAGACAATTATCTTCTAGAGGAAAGAGTTGACTTAAAATGCGAAATGAATAGGTATGGCAGTTTAATATAAAAAATACCTTATGGCCATATGATCTTATGAGCTGAATTATTTTCTCAATCACAGCTCCTCCTCCCAACCTTCGTTCCCACCATAATTCCAGATTATTGATGACGACTGCGCTGTCGAAGGGCATATTGTCGAAAATAGCAGCAAAGTCATCATGCCCACCTGTTTGTTGGGCAAAGGAAGCAAGCAAGTCTTGGGTTTCTACCGAACCACCAATGGGTGCATCAATCCAAAATACATGGTTGTGTTTAAATAGATGGTATGCGGCATATCTCGACAATGCCGTTTTACCTGCTCCGTGCACGCCGCGTATGATGGTTGCCCCTCCTAAGCCGTTTTTGTGTCTTTTAAGGGTATCTTTAATCGTATTCATTTCTCGATTGCGGGGAACCCATAATTCATCATTGATTTTTGAGCTACTGCTCATGAGTTTACGGTAAAAAACGGGTACAGAGTTCAACTTATTTTTTTCTGGCGTTATTTGGTCCACCAGCTCAAGTATCTGTTGATTTTTAAGTTTGTTTTCTGGTTGTTCAGCCAGGTACTTTTTTGATAATATAACACCACTGCTAATGCTGTTAAAAAAGTGAATAAGAATTTTGTTTGTAAAAAGCTGTATGTTTTTTATTTTATCGGATACCGCCGTATTTATTTTTTTTCCTTTTTGCTCGCGCTTTTCAGAGTGTATGTTTTTTTCAGCTTCGATGATGGAATGATAAAATAATTTGGAAAAAGCTTCTTGTAGATGTACCACAGAATAATGTTTTGCTTTCTCTACCGAGGTTTCTACCTTGTTTTTTTGTACTTGTACCTGGGCTGCTAGTTTTGAATAGAGCTCAGTGCCAGTGTTTTTTTCAGTTGCCACGTCAGAATGGGACTCTTTTATGTTGTTTAGATGAAAAAGCAGCATACTGTTGGCCTCTTTGCATTCTACAATGGCAGACCTAAGATTCCGATCCAAGGCTTCAAGTTCTCTGTAAAATGGTTCGTGAAATAGGATGTCAATATAGTAGGATGCCGTTTTGAACGGAGAAACAGGGAGCTCATTGAGATGTGTAAATGGAATAAGCTTTGAATCCAGATGTATTGACTCCGGGACACTTAATTCTTCCGGAAAATCATTGATTAATTCAGATGCCTTCAGGTAGGTTTCGTTATAAATATCTAGAATATTGAGTTTGTTGTTTAATATGATCGGTTTTAGACTGGTTTCAGCTCCAGTTATCATTATTTCTAAGTTTTGTTCTAAAAGGGATAGTGTCTTTAAAAAGTTGTCGTTTATTAAGGTATTTATCTTGGTGTTACCCTTTAAAATAACATTTTTAAATATGTTTTTTCTGGATAAAACCAAAGAATCAAGATAGAGGGTATTGCTTAAAAGCTGCATGCCCTTACCCCAGTTGTCCGAAAATTCGTTTAGGAGCTCTTCTGTATTTTCTTTTTTGACGTTGATTTTTCTTTTTGATTTTTTTAGATTTTCGTAAGTGTTCAGGTCGTGAGTCAGCGTTATAGATAAGTTACGCAGTGCACTCATAAGTGCACCTTCGGCATGTTCCCTGAAATGAATGAGCTTACTTTCAATTGCTTTGAAATGATCTATGCAAGTATAAATATCGGTAAGTAGTTTGTTGTTCTCTGTCTCTGCCGATAATATTGTTTTTTCGTATGCATCGTTGATGGTTAAAATTTGTTGTCTGGATGCTGTGATAACAAATGCCGAGACATCTTCTAATTGATCTAACTGCTTTTTTAGTGCAGGTTTTATCATCTCATTCAGGTAAAATGATACAGCCTTCCGGTAGGGGTATTTATGTATTTTTTCTTTGTTGTCTGATCCGCTTAAATAGGGTATGTGTATGGAATCAGCAGATTCATATACATAGTTGCCCAAGCGGGTCAGAATATCTGATATGCCGATGTTTATGGTGGCTTGTGATTCTGTGATTATTTCCTTGGTTGTGACATCAATAATGCTTGTAATCTTCCGCAAAAAGGCCTGGTGATTTTTGACGAAGCTTTTAGGAAGTTCATGTTTGTCCTGCTCTGCCAATTCTTTTTCAAGGGTGTTTGCGTTTTGTTGTACAAACTCTTGAAAATGACGTGATAACTGGATGAGGTTTTTGATGGATGTAGTTAATGTTTTATCTATGAAGCTTTGCCCAATTTGAAGCAGATCCAGATCTAGTTTTTCCAATTTGTTTCTGACAACTTTGTTGGATATTTCAGGTAAAGCAGGCAGTTGGACTGATTTTGGATACAATTCTTGGGTGTGCTCCGTATGTAAATGTTCAAGTAGGTTGATTTCTTCAAATTCAGAAGAAGGACTTAGTAAAAGTAAACTGGCGGGTAGCTTACATATATTGTTTATGCGGTTTATATAGTTATTGGTAAGTGCAGTGTTTTTGGGAGATATGCCCAGGATGATTAGATCTACATCTATCGATTCAGAATTTATAATATCTTCCTTGGTTCTTGAACCGAAGTCGTCGCTCAATACTTTTACTTCTGCACGAATTCTTTTATCAGCTAGAACAGCATGGGTGTTTCTGTAAATACTATCGTTAAGAGATGTGTCGCTATTAATAATCAGGATTCTCACATGGGCATCGCGCCAGCTGGTGTCAGCCAGTAAAAATCTCAATAAATTTAAGGCAAAACTTAAATGTCGTCCTTTGCCATTCCACCATATGTCAATTTTTTCTTTTTTGCCAAAACCTACATTTTTATCGTAATCAAGAAAGGAGGCATTTAATCTTTTGCTTTTTAGGTCTTTTAATATGGATACCAGAAAGTCTATGTTTTGGGAATCCCGACTCCAGCCCATCAATACTGTGTTGGGTTCAAATCCGCTAAATCCATAGACATTGGTGACTGTTTTGATTCCTGCTTCGATGTTTGTACAGGCTATCTCGCGTACGAAATGATGGATGTTCTTATTTTTTTTCTTTTCTTCAATGTTGGGTTCTCTGTTTATGGGCTCTTGTCCGTATGATAAATTGAAATCGGTTAGTGCGCCCAGCTTACCTGTTAAGGAAAGGCCCATTTCTACTAGGTGTGGCCTGGCTTTTTCTCCCCCGCTAAACAAGATTATATTAGGTCGCCAATTGCGTTTGTCGGTTTTTTGAATACTGAGTTTTAGTAAGGCCTGTTTGGCTAGGTTGGTCCAAAAGCTACTCCAGGCATCGCCGCTTTCAAGTATAAGTTCTTTGCGTTGCAAATAAAAATAGAGTAGTCCGAGTACCACCGTAGCTCCTGCTAGTGCCAGGAAATCAAGTAATATCATCACAAAAAAGGCTGATAGGGCGCCCAGTATGCTTACAAAACGTGGTATTTTAAAGGCTGGTCTAAAGTCGGAGCTGGACCAACTCTCAATGGCTGATGCCAGGTTAAGAAAAGCATAGGTTGTGATAAAAAACATGGATACAATACTGGCTATCACATCCAGTTCACCAATCAGGATGCCCGCTTCAGCAATAACAAAGGCTACCAATAAGGCATTGCGCGGTTCGTTGGTTTTTCCCGTTCCCTTGGCTAAGAACTTAGGTGCAATCTTATCCATAGCTATGGCTTGTAAAATGCGGGGTGCACCGAGTATGCTCCCTAAGGCAGATGACAGAGTGGCTCCCCATATACCCGCAATCACTAGT